>JANQEB010000016.1 GCA_028278605.1 Candidatus Gastranaerophilales bacterium | reverse complement strand
TAGTATTTAGTTAAGTGAATTTTGTAGGACTAATTTTGTTTATGAAGGTTTTTCAAAATGTATACGGATTTGAAAAGGCGGAGCCTTTTCCACCACTTTGGGGCGGGAGGGTGGGCATTTTGAAAAACCACAACAAATTAAATTAACAGGGCAGTAGTTACAAAATTTTATTCATCCAGAACGATTTTATTCAGGCTTCTGGGGTTAATGGTGTCATAACCAAGGGCACCAGCGGTTTTATAAGCCAGTAATTGAAGCAAGAGAGTTGTTAAAAAGGGTGTAACCACTTCATCCTGCTCAGGAATCCCTATAAATACATCCGCGTTGCTTAACTCTGAGCTATCATGGCCTATAGCTATTATGGCCGGGTTTCTTTTCTTCTTGATCTCATTAGTATTTTTGATTGACAGTATTATAGATCGAGAATTGTCATAAGTCCGGGTTAACAGAGATATAACAGGGTAGTTTTCGTCAAGAACAGCCAGGTGGCCATGCATGAATTCACCTGTGGGATATGCAAAAGCGTTTATATAAGATGTTTCCTGGATTTTTAAAGCGCATTCCTCAGCTGAGGGGTAATTTTGTCCCCGCCCAAGTACGATTAACCTGTCAGAATTTTTAATTATCTCAACAGCTGCATTAACTTGACCGTCAAATATATCTAAAAAACTGCTGATTTTATCCGGGATACACCTGATTTTACCTAAAAGTAAATTAATCGTATCCGGATGCAGGGAACCTTTTTCTCCTGCGATATAAAGTCCCAGGATATAAAGGCTCATTAACTGGCATGTGTATGATTTTGTTGCGGGAATGCTTTCTTCTGTCCCGGCGTGGACGGACATGCCTGATTCGGCAAGCTTTTGCATGGTTGAATTTTCGTTATTGGTTATGGCAAAAGACGGCATACCTTGCTCTTTAAGTTTTTTCAATGCAGAAAGCACATCAGCTGTTTCTCCTGATTGAGACAGCACGATTGCAAGATCGTTCTTGCCCGTATCCGGGATATGCCTGTATGTGAATTCCCCGGCAAAGTCTACTATAACCGGAATACCTGTTACTTTTTCAATAAAATACCTTGCGGTACTAGCGGCGTTCCTGGATGAACCGCTGGCTATTATATAAATTTTTTTTATATCTTTACAATTAATTGAGATTTGTAAATTTTTTATACATTTATCTTCCGGCATATAAGCGTTTAAAAGCTCTTTTAGCGCGTCAGGGGTTTGTTTTATGTCATTTAACATATTTATCCTTTGGGGGCAATTTTTCCAAATTATTTTTTTTTAATTATATAAGGAAAAAATTTACTATGAAGGGACATTCAGAGAAGTGCTATGGTCAGTATTTGTAAAAGAATTATGGAAAAAATACGTAAAGCTGAAAATAAAGTAAAAAATTTTCAGTATGCTCTTTTGTGTAAAGCCGGTGATACCAGGCAGAAAAGTATTGCTCCCGTAAAAAAAGATCCTGAGCTTATTGAAGATATCAGGTGTTTAAAAGAAAATATTACTGAAGAAAGAATTAATTCGGGCACTATGGCTTATCAGTCGATTACAGTAAGAAATTCAGGATGCAAACACCTCTAGTAGAAAGTATTTATATTCATATCCCATTTTGCAAAAGTAAGTGCCGTTACTGTAATTTTATATCCTATACAGATAAAAATTCATCTATAGAAGCTTATTTTCAGTCTTTAAACAAGGAAATCGCACTTTCTCGAAGAAGTATTCAGGGTAAAAAATTCAATACCGTCTATATTGGCGGCGGAACGCCGTCTATAGTAGACGGTTTTTATTTTGAACAAATATTATCAGGACTGGAACTGTCTGATTCTGCGGAAATTACAATTGAAGCCAACCCTGAGACAGTTTCTTATGAATATTTAAAAAACCTTAGAGCAGCCGGGGTTAACCGTATAAGCATGGGGGTTCAATGCTTTGATAACAGGGTGCTGAAGTTATTAAACAGGATACATACTTCAAAGCAGGTGATAAGCGCTGTTAATCAGGCAAAAAAAGCCGGTTTTAGCAATATAAGCATAGACTTAATATATGGTTTGCCGGCTCAAACATTTAGCGGATGGGAAAAAACCCTTTATTCAGCCCTGGAACTTGATATTAACCACATTTCCGCTTACGGGTTAAAAATAGAAGAGGGTACCGGTTTTTTCCATAACCCGCCAGCCGGGTTGCCTGATGATGAGTTAAGTGCCCGGATGTATTTAAGAACAATTGAAATACTTGAACAAAACGGTTATAAGCATTATGAGATAAGCAATTTTGCAAGGCCGGGATTTGAATCGCGGCATAACATGGCTTACTGGAAAAACCGGGAATACTTTGGCTTTGGAGCCGGGGCTCATGGTTATGTTGATGGAATACGCTACTCTAATAAGCCCGGCCTGGAAGATTACATAAATAACCCCACAGAAAAACAGGCCCAAAAACAGCTTTCACAAACTGAAATTATTGAGGAGGCAATATTTCTGGGTTTGCGTCTGAGAAACGGGATTAATCCGGCTGAATTTGAAAAAAAATACTGCGTGGACATACAGAAAAAGTTCAAGACAGTTATTGAAAAATATATTGCTCAAGAGCTTATGGTTGTTAATAATAATAGCTTAAAATTAACACCTGAAGGGATTTTGGTCAGTAACTCCATACTGGCGGATTTACTGCTCCAGGCCTGAATCAGGAAAAGTGCCGGCGTTTATACTGGTTTTTGTCTCATTAAGGATAGGATTAGCTTTAATTTTTTTCAGCCACATTTCTCTTCCTTCAGGACTTAAGCTCATATAATAACTTGATGGAATACCCAGTTCTTTAGTGCGATCAGGGTCTTCATTATTTTTAATAATAGCTTCATCCATCCTGACATAAGGTATTTTATAATGATCACAGGCCTCTTTGATTTGTTTTAGTTGAGAGTTATAATCACCATCAATTGCCCTAAAACCATTATCCAGATAGAAAATAAATGGCGCTTCCGTCATACCGCCAGATTTTGTTATTCTATGGGCATGGGTTTCTGTCGGGACCCCTTTTTCTCCTTTGAGAAAAGCATTTTCAAGAAATACTTGCAGGAATATTGGCCCCAGCCCTTTAATTCTTTGCTCCCCTTCCGTCAAATTTATCATGTCTTCCAGTAGAAAATTTTTACGACTGACTTCTCCATCAAAACATACCTGGTTATCTATTCTTGAAAAGCCGATTATATTATTATCATTATCCCTATATAAGTAAAGTTGTTTGGTTACAGTACGTCCATCATCGTCTTGTTCATTATAAAGCAGCCTGCTTAAGTTAATTTCTACTGTTTCTCCACTTGCCCTTGTGAGCTTAAAGGGTTCATCAATAAGTCCTATTTCTTCTCGTCCGCCATTATTTAAGATTGACCTAATATGGTCTTCAAGAATTTTTAAATGTTTTTCTCTTGGCCAGGTTACATTATCGTCCAGCATCTTTTCAATTTTTTGCCTTGTAGGGCTGGAAATAGGGCCGGCCTCACGTTCTTTTTTAAAGCCAATGTTATTTATTGCCCTTAAGTGCAATAAACCCGGAACACTATAATGCCTCCTATCATCAATAACACTCTTAAGAGGAGTAGTGCTTGTTTTATTCACTGTAGGCTCTGAGTATACCGGTTTAGATGTTGTAAAGTTGTGCATTAAAAATATTGACATAATTTTATGTATTTTTGTTTGTGAGGTCTTCCTGCCTTATTTATAAGTTTAAACATAAAAAAAGTGAATAATATACTTAACAGTTTAGTGATAAATCTTAACAAAATGAAAAACTATCACTATTAAATAACCTGAGTTGCTAATTAACTCCAGTCGCGAATTAGCCAAAAGCCAGGATATGACTGAGCAGCATTTGCCAAAACCGTCATTGCGAGGAGTGAAACGACGAAGCAATCCATAAACATTTCAATTATATGGATTGCCACGTCGGGCACAAGCCCTTCAGCGAAGGGTTTGTGCCCTCCTCGCAATGACATAAGGAAAATTAATTAACCTGAATCTCTAAATAACCCCAATGACGGGTTAAGAATTTTTCA
>JANQEB010000011.1 GCA_028278605.1 Candidatus Gastranaerophilales bacterium | reverse complement strand
ATGTTTACCATCTATTAATGGCACTAAGGGTTGTAGATATTTTTTTCCAGCCTCTCTAATATCCATAAGAATTTTACCAGATTTTTAATTACTAATATTATGCTCTACCTGGCTTTAAATTTCTTCTAACATTTCTTAAATTTCTGGTTTTTTCCCAATTTCTGAAGTGTTTTCAGCTATTTCTATGTCTTTTTCTTCAAACCCGTATGTGCGCATCAGGTATTCTTTGGTGAATTTAACCCCTGAATCAAAGAGAATTTTATCCCTCCGGGCAAGCGTTAAATCAACATCCTCCTCTTTCCACGTGGAAAAAACAGGAATTTCACTTTGTTCGCTAAAATTAAGCTCGTAAATCCAGCGTATTAACTGATTAAATGTTCTTTCTACAATTTTCCTGTCAGCTTCAACAATGTCTTTTCTTACCCCCATATGGGTATTTGAAGCTGCATAGCTGCCTTTATTCCCAATTTCAGTCGTTAGTGTCTGACCCAGTATTGCCTTTGATATTTCAGAATTCATTTTGTCTATCAGCCTTTCATAAATATCAGCTGATGATGTCTTATTCGCCTCCTGAATTTCTATACTGGAATCATCAGGGACAACAGCAATCGCATCCTGAATCATTGATTGCAGCATATCTGCGAGGTTTTCCGTATCTTCTGATGAAGTACCCCGTGGGTGTTTACCCACAAGGAATGGGGTTCCGTACTTTTCAGTGAACGCTATCCAGAATTTAAGCCCGCCTTTTTTAAGGGATATATTCCAGAATATTCTGGACAGTGTTCTCTCACCGTAGGGGTTTTGATAACTTGGGTTATACTGCGGGCACAAGAATTTCCTCTCAGGAAGCAGTTCCCCTTGAGAATTGCCTTTGGTTTTTAATTTCAGATTATTTTCATCATCAAAAACAAACCACTCTGCTGGCTTTGCCTTTATTTCAGCAGGGATAAGCAGCTTACCCTGCTGCTTCCACATAATTTCAAGTGGCTGGAACCCGAAAAACACACAGTCAAGGATTTCAGAGATTATGGTATTCAGATCAAGGGTGTTGAATATGTTTTCAATAATGTCAGCCTGTTTTGATTTTGCCTTGCCCGAATTTATGCCCCATTCAAGAGAGAGGACACCGGATTTTCTTGACTGCACACAAGCCCACACGTGAGGGTCTGATAAAAATTCCCTGTAAACCCTCATATCCTTGCCCTGTTTTCTTAATACCGGGTCAGGGTCAGGAAGGTTTTGCAGTATTGAGTAAAAATCAATAGAGCGTTTTCTGGTAGCGATTTCACTTACCAGGCTGGTTTTAGCCTCGTTAAAAAGCACATATTCACGCTCATTTAACCATAATTTCTTCATACGCTTTGCGGGAGCTAAAAGCTCATTCCCTCCTTAATTACCAGTTATTAAAGTCTATTCCGTCATATAAACCACGAGTCATATCAATGCTTTTGCGCCTGTTTCTTGTGGCTATATGAATAGGCCAGGGTTTTGCCTGGGCTGCATGCAGGGCTAAAGCAAGTGCCCAGAACCTGTCAGCGTGTCCGTTGGCATCTGATTTTTCAACATCAAAGCGGATATTGCCTGCTGTGGTTGCAACTCGTCTTACTGAGTGCAGGTCTTCCCTTATATCGTGTTCATTTGAGATATAAACGGTTTTATCTTCAAAATGCGTTCTGAGGTTATACGCAAGGTCTTCTTTAACCCTGTTGGTGAAGGTTATAGGTTCAACCCTGTACTTGCCGAATTTTTGCTGTGCTCCTTCTGCTAACTGCATTCCAAGTCCTGTGGCATCAATACAGCATCTCCTTAAATTCCTGTGTCTCAGGATGGTTTCCAGAATCTCTTCCTGAATGCGAAATTCGGTCTTTTCAAGGACTTTGACCATTCTTGTGTAGTTAACAAGCCCGAGTTTTTCTATTACCCAGATAACAGAGAGGTCTTTTTTCCTGCCTATGTCCATCCCCACATAGATATCGCCTGTTAATTCCGCTAATTCCTGATACAGGTTTTCGGTTTCGCAGGTTGCGATTAATTCATAGGGCAGGAAGGCTGTTGCCTCATCAACCGCTTCGCAGCAATATTCCTGCAGCCAGGTATATTCATCAAAACAGTTGTTTTTCTGCTCGTCAAGCCACTCCTGTCTTTCCTGCCCGGTTGTCGGTCTGTCATAAATCTTGTCAACAAGCCCCTCGTCAACTGCCAGCTGGATTGGGGTTGTGTGCAATGACCAGTTCTTTTTCCCCTGTTTTATCTGGTTTATAAACTTAAAGTACCTGCAGTTCTGCCCATTATGGGTTGATAAAATCCTCAGAGGATAACCCCATGTGATACAGGGTTTTGCTGCTGCCCACAGGGCATCCTGATTATCGTGGTGTGCAAATTCATCCAGAACAACCTTCCCGCCTTTACTCCTGAATGATTTGGGATTAGAAGAAAGTGCGTGGATTTTCCTGCCGTTTGCAAACTCGATTACAAATGCCTTGATGTTTTCATCAGAGAAAACAATAACCTTGCCCTGTTTTTTTGCCGCTATTTTTAAAAACTTTGTCCATTGCTCGCAATAGGCAATGTATTCTCTTGCAGCGGATTCATCGGCTGATGAGAACCACACGTCATAGCCTTTGTCCATAGCGCAGTCCATAACATCTTCATAGCTCTGGACATAAGTTGCGCCGATTCGTCTTGATTTTTCCCAGATTTTTATTGGCGATTCATCATCAAGCCACCTGTTCTGATATGGAAGAAAGTACTCTTCAAGATTCAATAGGTTTTTTATTGCTCTTCTCCTCTAATTCGCTCTCTATTTCTTTTTGAATTTCCTGTTCTGGTTTAGGTTTGCGGTGTCTTCTTATGCCGAGAAGCTCTTCAATTTCCATTACGTCTTCATCCGTGAGAGTTGTTTTGTCCCTGTCTTCTGTTTGTTTTTTGGCTGCAACGTCTTCGTATTCCTTGATTTTTGTTATCAAAGGAAGCATTCTGGTGAATGTGTACAGTTTTCGGTAATGCTCTAGCCTAAACTGATTTGGTAATGAAAAAAGATCAAAAATTGTCATAATGAACAGAAAAAAAGGAGAATCATTATGGCAATTTTA
>JANQEB010000285.1 GCA_028278605.1 Candidatus Gastranaerophilales bacterium | reverse complement strand
TTACATCCTGACACTTCTTGGAAAAAAAGACGAATCAGGATGTTTCTTTTTTATGAATTTTTTCTATTTTGCGTAAGTCCTGTCCTAATTAACCCCAATCTCTAATTAGCCAAAAGCCAGAATACCACTGAGCAACATTTGCCAAAACCCGCCCATGAATGAGCTACTGCCTTAGCTCCCGCGCACAGCCACCCTAAAGGTGGAAAAGAGACTACGCTGCAAAATGCAGACAGCGCCGCCTGCTTCGCAACAAAGCCGGATCATTTTACGCTCCCGCTTCGCAAACAAATGTTGCTCAGTGGTATTCTGGCTTTTGGCTAATTCGCGACTGGAGTTATTTAGCAATTCGAGTTATTTAGAGGTTTGGGGTATTTAGCTTTTCATAGCTGTTTTAATTTCTTTTAATTCCCTTAATTCAGTCTGGAACGGTGAAATTGAATTAAGCTTTTCAATTACCTCAGGCATCTTTTCAATTACATAATCAATTTCATCCTCAGCCGTATACCTGCTCAAACTAAACCTTATACTGCCATGCACCGCTGTAAACGGAATCCCCATAGCCCTAAGCACGTGGCTTGGCTCAAGGTTTCCGCTTGTACAGGCGCTACCAGAACTTGCGCATATTCCAAGATCGCTCAGGTGAAGCAATATAAGCTCTCCTTCTATGTATTCAAAACTGATATTAGTCGTGTTAGGAACACGTTTTATGCGGGAACCGTTGACCCTGGCGTTGAAACATTTTTCCAGGATTCCTCTTTCAAGACGATCACGCATTTGTTTTACTCTTGTAGCTTCGTCTTCGAGATAACTAAGTGCCTGTTCGGAAGCCATACCAAGAGCAACGATGCCTGCTACATTTTCAGTTCCGCCGCGCTGGCCTCTTTCCTGGTGCCCGCCAAGCATAAACGGGCTTAGTAAAGACCCTTTCCTGACATAAATAGCCCCAACTCCTTTTGGCGCATGAATTTTATGGCCGGAAATTGAAACCATATCAATTTTTGTACCCTTAATATTAATAGGAATTTTCCCTGCTGCCTGCACTGCGTCTGTAAAAAATAAAATATCAGGGTTCTTTTCTTTTGCAATTTCAGCGAGTTGTTCTACCGGAAGGATGACACCTGTTTCATTATTTGCCCACATCACGGAGATAAGTGCTGTATCAGGCCGGATGCTGTCCTTGAATTCATCAAGGTCAAGCTGGCCTTCGGTGTCCACGCCAAGGTAAGTTACCTCATAATCATGGTTTTTTTCTAAATGCCTGGCCACGTTGAGAACGCATGGGTGTTCAACTTTTGTTGTAATAATGTGCCTTTTGCGAGGATCAGTAAGCCCTCTAAAGGCCATATTACTGCTTTCTGTGCCGCAACTGGTGAAGACTACTTCCTGCGGGTCAGCTGCGCCCATTAAAGCCGCTGTCTGCTCCCTGGATTTCTTGACATAAGCCCCGATTTCCCCTCCAAAAGTATGCATACTTGAAGGATTGCCGTATCTTTCCCCTAAAAACGGGAGCATTGCATTAATTGCTTCGTCGCACACTTTGGTTGTAGCGTTGTTATCCAGGTATATTACTTTTTTAGTCATTATTCACTCTCTTTATGCTTCTATAACTTCAATATCCTCGCCGAAATATTCTTTAAGGCTATTTTCCACAAAGTTTTTCAGGGTTAAGTTGCTGCTGGGGCAATTCTTACATGCTCCCTGAAGGTTAACGAGTATTTTTTTATCCTCAACATCAATAAGCTCAATATCCCCGCCGTCCTTGCGAAGTTCAGGGGCAATCTTGTTTTCAAGCACTTTATTAACTTTAAGAATCAACTGTGTCCTGGTAAGGGGCTTATCTTTTTTGCCGTTGTTTCTTTTTGCAAGCTCTTCGTTAAGGATTTTCGCAAGGTCGTCCTTGCATTTTCCGCAACCACCGCCGGCTTTGGTGTAATTTGTAATCTCTTCCGGCGAATTAATAAGGTCTTTTTTTATAATTTCCCTGATTTTATCTTCTGTTACCCCAAAACAACCGCAAATAATCTTGCCTTTAACTTTCTTTTCTTTAGGTTCGCCTTTGAATTTTGCAAGGGCATCTTCCAGGGCTTCCCTTCCCATAACGCTACAGTGCATTTTTTGCTCAGGCAAGCCTCCAAGCAGGTCAGCTATGTCCTGGTTACTAATTTTCTCAGCTTCTTCAACAGTTTTTCCTATAAGCATTTCAGTAAGAATGCTTGCACTGGCCACAGCTGAACCGCACCCGAATGTCTGGAACTTTGCATCAACAATGATCCCGTTTTTATCAATTTTTAAAAACAGTTTTAACGCATCCCCGCACGCTATACTGCCGACTTCTCCTATAGCATCGGCATCCGGCATTTCTCCTGCGTTTTTGGGGTTTTTATAGTGCTCTTTTACTGTTTCGGTATATTCCCACATACTTGACTACCTTTTTAGAACTTTAATATCAGTAAAATTATATTATTAAAAACTTTTTATTTCTGGAAATTAAACATTTATTTAATTATTAATATTTGTAAATAAATTTGATGAAAAATAAAGTTTTGCCATGATTTCGCCGAATTCTTATATAGAAAACCACAGTTGGTTTTGGGGCTATAGTGAGCATAACTAATAAAAATTAGGGAGACTATTATGAATTTTTATAGCACCTATTATAAAAACCAGGCCAATACCATCCAGATACAGGCTATGAAGGAAATTTTTGAAGGCCTTGATACAAATGGCGATAAGGCGTTAAACAAAAATGAGCTGGCTAATATTTTTAGCGGACAAAACCTGACCCAGGATGAAAAAGCCTTGCTTATGATGGGTTTAGACAGTGATGACGATGGTTTTTTGACATATATGGAATTTACCCCCACTTTTTTGGAGTTTGATATTGACCGGGACGCAGAAATTTCAGGCGACGAGTATGACCTGGTCAAGAAAAGACTTGAAGAGCTGGAAAAACAGAGTGATATAAATGAACAGTATGCTATACTTAATAACCTGACTTCTACAGAGCAGGAAAAAAATAAAGCCAATCAAAATATATTGCTGTTTAAGTCTGAAAGACAGGTAATATATCTTGATATGGATATTCAGAAAAAAGGTATACTAATCAGCTCTAAAGACTCAAAAATTCAGGAAATTCAGGATTTCATTAACAATAACACTTTGCTGGAATATGAAGAAGCAGTAAAATTAAAAGAAATAGAAAACCTTGAGGTAGATAAGGAAATTCTTAACCTTGAAAGGGATATTTCCTTAAAAAATAAAGCTTTTAGAGAAATAGAAGTAGACTTAATTGATATTGCTATTCAAGTAATAGAAGCACTTGAAAATGGCGCAGGCCCACAGTCAGATATTATTAAAGAACTTGGTAATCAATCCTGTGTTAAAGCACAGGAATTAATAAGTGCGGAGCAACAAATAAATATAAGTGAGAGAAACCTGGAATTACATCATAAACAGGCAAGAATAGATGAAAAAGAAAGCCTGCTTAAGAAGTTCTTTGTGCCGGAACCTTTAAAAGAACTTGCCAGACAGGAACTTGACCTGCTTTATGATGATAAGTTACTTTTAAACCACCGCATTGATCTATATGGCAAAGTAAGTGCTCTCGCTGAAACAAGAGCTGAGCTTAAAGAAAAAATCTATGCCCGCAATACCAGCGAAGATCCTGATGAAATAGCGCAGTTACAACAGCAGATTGACCAGCTTGAAGCTGATGAAGACCTTCAAAAACTGGAAGCAACAATAGCCTCCAGGAAAGTTGAGCTTGTTGACAAACAAATACAGCTTAAAGCAGTTATCCCAAAAAGCAACTTTAAGCCGTTTGACCAGGTAAGAGCAACTCTTGAGTCAGAAATCGCAGCTCTTGAGGCGGAAATAGCAACTTTAGAATCACAGTTATCTTAAATGAGTTGGTTTTAATATAAAGCGGGCAGGGTTAAAAACCCTGCCCGCCCCGGTATTTTCGTACTAAGGAAGGAAAAAAAATTTTCAGGCGTTTTGGGGTAGTGTCCCGCTATCATGTTGATAACTCCCGAAATGTCATTCCGAGCAGCGCGAGCGAAAAACGGGAATGTCAGTATGTAATTGTTATTCGCCCGACGTGGGAATGAGCTTTTAAAAATGAAAACTCTTCGTTTCCATTTTTAACGCTCCCGCTTCGCAAGGGAATCTGAGCAACGTCGCATTAAGCTATAAGTTTAAGCCTTTATACGGGGTTCCACAGATTGCCACGGGCTCACAAATTGTCGTTGAGCCCTCGCAATGACAGTTTAAAGGTTATCAACACAGTTTTGGGAGACAAGGCAAAAATCTATATGGAATTGTTAAATTGCGAAGCGGGAGTGAAGAGCCGAAACACCTGCGAGGAGCAGGTGTTGTAGGCTCAAACTCATTCTAAGGGCCGAAGGCCCTTGACTTCCTTCAAGGGCGGGAGTGGTGGGGATTTTTGAAAAATTTTGAATTATAGCCTGGTATAGTTCATTTTTAGCTAATCCGTCATTGGGGCAGGGTCTTTCAATTCTGGAATTAAAAAAGATATGTCATGCCGTGCTTGACACGGCATCTAGCCAACTTTTACTTATCGCGTATCAGCATTAATTG
>JANQEB010000271.1 GCA_028278605.1 Candidatus Gastranaerophilales bacterium | reverse complement strand
CAGCGCCGCCTGCTTCGCCTGCTAAAATGCGGACAGCCTGCGAAGCAGGGACTGCACTTCGTTTCACTGTCCATTTCGCCTGCTTCGCCTTTTCTAATCCATATACATTTTGAAAAAATTTTGTAATGTAAAATAGAGAAATTTTTATAGGTGGCAACTTGAGTTATAATTAAAGAAATTTAACAAAGAAGGGAATTTAGTAATGGTTATTACAGAAATTAACATGAAAATTAATCCCGGCAATTTAAATAAGATTATAAATGAGCTGAAAAACATTTATAACACACAAAACGCGGATCAAACAAGAAAACAGGAAATTATAGAACTGGTTAACAGTTATGGATACATCCCATATCCTCATGTTAAAGCTTTAAGAGAACTTTCTGATGCTGAAACCATAATAGCCCTTGAGGAAAAGCTAAAATTAAACAATACATATAATGAAAACCGTTTCACTTTTGATGAAAACGCACTAAGCCCGGTTAAACGCGCAGGGTTCCGGGATGCTCAGTGGTTTAAGAGAGAACAGCACAATATAAAGCTGATTAACCTTGCAGGCCTTGGAAACGGTAATTCCACGAAAGCCCCCGGCAGGTTTATTGACTGGCTTAAACAACTGGTTACCCTGCCTGGCGGAAACCCTGAATATGGTATTTTATCTGCAACTGTTTACTTAATCCCGTTTCACCCCAGGGAATTTGGGTGTGCTTACATTCCAAAACACAGCGGCGTCAGCCCTGAGCTGGAAGACAGGGTATTAAAAGAAAAATTGGGATTAAGCGCAAAAGACCAGGTAAGGTTATTTACCGGCCTGTGCCAGCTTGCAGGACATCCTGTAATTTATGATGTGCTTCCGCAAACAGGCAGGTTCTCAAAAATAATCCTTGCTAACTCCTATGCTGCAAGATGGTTTGATATAAAAGAGCTTATAAACAGCCTAACTGAGCAGGTAAACTATTTAAGAAATGATCTTAAGAACCATCATGAACATCAGAGCGTTGATTTTATCGCTGATATCCACGCACAAATGCTAAATGGCAAAAACCCGCCGCTTCCTGAGAACCTTGAGTGGTTGTTTGACGTTTTTGAGGACAGGCTCCTGCACCAAAAATGCATGTTGTCTGATGAAATGATGAAAAGGCAGAACCAGCTGGAACTGCATAAAAAAGCAAGGGCAATAATTAACGCTGTCCTTGGAAAACCTGAGAATGAGCAGGTGCAGGAAGAAGAAATTTCTGATGAAGACCAGGGTAAAATCATTGAAACCCTTATTGAGCAAGGATTATGGCCTTCAGGAGGAGGGGCATGGAATTCCGCGGGAACCCCTGTTTTTGACCGGATAAGCACCGAAGGAATTCATCCGACCTTCAAACACTATGACTACCAGGGAAACGACGTTACCCATTTTGCAAACCTTGACTGCCAGACCCCTTTTTACTTTATAAACCTTGAAAATGGCCAGTATAACGAGGAAGTAATAGAGTTTTTCATTAATTTTATGAAAAAACTCAGGAAAGAATATAATTTTGACGGTTATAGAGTAGACCATATCGACCATATCGCTGATAGGGTTTCTGAAAACAATGGTGTTCCAATTAGCTACAGGGCACCAAGAACTGTTTTAGGCCGTATGAATATAGAACTCAAAAAAGAAACCCCATATTTCGCTACACTGGCAGAATACATGCTCTGGGACGATATGCTCCAAGAATATCATAATGACATGAACTTTGATGTGCTCTGGGGAAACGACATAATTTCCCAGTATCAAAAAGATGTAGCAAGAATTATAAGGGATAACCGCCAGCTTGAAGAATACAACAATAACTGCGGGAAGCAGGAAAAACTCTCTATTCTTAAGATCTATAACAACCAGGACGGGGAATTCAGGGAAATTAACCAGTATCCGGGCCAGCTGGGAGAGGAAGGAGCGATTTTCAAGTGGTTTAAACTCAAGTTCACTCCGGGCGGATTTAATGCACAAAGACCTGTGTTATTTATAGATGGTGATGAATCCTTTACAAAAGTCGGCATTGAAGCTGCAATAGGCGCGGAAGAATCCATGCCCCGTGAAGACCATCAGGAATTTTTCTGCAAATTTGATGCTATAAACAGGCTTGCACTTGATAATGAACTTTTGCTTCAAGGGAAAGCCCGGCTTTACCATGAAAATAAGTCAACAGGTTTTGTAAGCTGGCTAATAGAAGCGCAGGACAAGCAAGAAAAACTTTTTATAACAGCAAATGAAAGGCCTCCAAAGGAAATAACAAGAATAAAAGACGGCCGGGAGCTTAATGAAATGGTACAGGTTGAGCATAACCCAATAGAAAACGTAAGTATTACGGTTCCTGACGGGCACTCGGTTGTGTCTGAATTTGTGTATAATGAGAAGTACCATAAATTTGAAGAGACCAACCCGGTCATTAATATAACTGAAAATACTATTTATTACGGCATTTTAATGCCTTCAGCATTTCATATTTACAAAATAGCTTAATTACTATACTATTCAACCTGAATTGTTAGTTATATTTTTTCAAAACGCCCATCCGGTTCACTCTGGAATGAATTCCAGCCTGCAATGTCGCCGCCTACGCGTTGCCGTTTCGGCTCTTAACTCCCGTATTCACATCCTTTCCTTAGCTACCGTGGGTTTAGCTGATTTGTATTCATTCCTTATTATTAGCTTTATTCGGGCTTTGGTCGCTCGGAATGACAGACATGGTAATTGTTTTAATGACAATTTTACTTTTTTGAATTATTTGTTAAAATTAGAATAATTAATTTTTCCTGTGTTATTTATGATTAATTTTAATACTGACTATACTAAACCACAATTAGGCTTTGGCAATAAAGCAGAAAAACTGTTGCACAATGTCCTTCATGGGAAAACCCCTCCTCCTTTTAGAGAGACTATAAAGGTACTTGAACATCAGGGCTTTAGACAGGCCCATCTCTCTAAAAGTTCTCATGTAGTATATACCGGCCCTGGTGGTAGAACTATCACCTTATCAGCTCATAAACCAGGTGCAGGTACATCTTATGGCGCTATTAGGTTAATTAGGAAAACTTTTAAAGAAATGGGCATAGAGGGTAAATAACCCCTCTATTTGAATGAAATTTTTCTTTTTTTCTAAATATCCTTATAATTTCTTCCGATCCCTTTAAGTAAGAGAGGACCAGGGAGAAATGTTCAGCAGTTCAATACAAAAAATGATTAGCGGAGCGAGTTTTGCTTCTGCGCAAAAGAGAGTTGCGCAGATAGAAAACCTGATTATTGAAAAGACAAACCAGGCCTCAACGCCTGAAGTTCAAAAACAGGGCGAGGCTCTAAAGTTTTCGGAAGTTTTAAAACAACAACCTGGGGCTCCGCTTAAATACAAGGTTGCACAACCTCAAAAAGCAACACAGGTTGAAATAAGCAAACTGGTCAATACTGCCGCATCAAGGCACCAGGTCGATGAAAAGCTTGTAATGGCTGTTATAAAGCAGGAATCAGGCTTTAACCCAAATGCGGTCTCAAAAGCAGGGGCTCAGGGTTTAATGCAGCTAATGCCGCAGACCGCCAGGGAAGTTGGAGTGCTAAACCCGTTTAGCCCGGCGCAAAATATTGAAGGCGGGGTCAGGTACCTTAAAAAAATGCTCAACAGGTATCAGGGAAACATGATTCTTGCACTGGCAGCTTATAACGCAGGACCTCAAAATGTTGATAAATACGGCGGAGTCCCCCCGTTCAAGGAAACACAGCAATACGTGAAAAAAGTCCTGTCTGATTATCTGGGCTAAACTTTAGACTCAATCTCAAAAATCATTAAAATCATGAAAAAAAGAAGGAAATAATATGAATGATAAGTTTGTTCCAAAACTAAAACTCCAGGCAAATATATCGCAAACAAAGCTAAATACACTTGAACCGCCAATGAGGCTGGATAACATGGGGACTTCTGATGAAATTCCAAAGTTCAAAGAGGTGTTTACTGACCTTGTAAAAAACGCTGATAATACAATGAAAGCTCCTGACCAGGTAATGAAAGACGCCATGCTCGGTAACGGGGCTGATATTCACGATGTAATGATCGCAATAAACAAAGCCAGCCTGAGTGTTCATGTGGCAACACAGATGACATCAAAAGTAATACAGGCGTATGAGAAAGTAATAGCAATTCAATTGTAGAATTATTAGAGAAGCTACCGTCATTCTAGGGTCCACCCCCGCCGGGGAATAACCGAAGAATCCGTGATATCCTTTGTTTCACTCAGAGACTGCCCTGGGCTTGCCAAAAGGATGACGACTAAAAAGGAGAGGGTTAAAGTTGAAACCTGATGAAATTTTAAAAGACAGAAATACTTTAATCGGCATAACTGCAGTTGCCGTTATAATTATACTGCTTGTAGTTATTTTAGCAGTCGCCATGAATAAACCGTCTGACGAAAAGAAAGTTTCAGCCCCCAAAGTCCAGAAAATAAAGGAAAACATAGTGCTGTTAACTACCGGCGATGTTGGAAAAGCCCTTGAAATCCAGGCTTTACTGGCAAGAGAAGGTATAACTGTAAGACAGAGCAAACAGGGGACTAAAATTGACCTTATCCTTGCAAAAGAAGACGAAATCACGATGAACCAGCGTGATAACGCAATTATAACCATTGTTAAAAGCGGGATAATGGATAAAAACATTGGCCTTGAGATTTTTGACAAGGGCGACTTTACATCTTCCAGGGAAGACAAAAGGATCAGGCTTGCAAGAGCTATAAACGGTGAACTGGCAAGGCTTATTAAAAAAATTCCCGGCGTAGAAGACGCCTCAGTCTTTGTTTCAATCCCTAAAGATACTATATTTACCTCAATGAAGAAGCCTACAACTGCTACAGTACAAATTGTGCTCCCTCCAAGCGCTGAAAAGCTCGATAGAAATATGATAAGAGCAGTTAAGAACCTTCTTTTAGGAAGTGTTGACGGTTTGCAGGCTGATAATATCTCGATTACCGACACAAACGGAAATGTATACTCAAGCATAATGAGTTCAAGCGATGATATGATGAAGCTTCTTGAAGATAAAGACCTTTATATGAAGAAAAAAATCACTGCCCAGCTTGATAAACTGATAGGTAAAGGAAATTACGTAGTAACAGTAAGCACTTACCTCAGGGAAACACCGGTACAAACAGACCAGATCCTGTATAATCCTGACGGTTCAACAATAGGGGCAAAGCAAAAATTTACGGAAAACCTAGGAGACCGCTCAGAAGATAAAAGCAAGCTCAGTAATGCTTTAAGTGCACATTTGCCGGGGAACCTTGGCAGTCCTGAGTCAAAAAGCAACAGGAATTACAAAAGAGAAGCAGAAGAATTAAGCTATAAAGTAGGCCAGACAAGGCTTACCGAATTAAAAGGCCCCGGAGTGCTTGAGGAAATCTCAATAGCAGTAACCGTGAGCAAAGGCGCGCTGCCTTCAGGTATGCAAGTTGAAGAGCTAAAAGAACTTATAGCAAGAGCTGCAAGTCCTAAAGCCCTTGCAAAAAATGTCCAGATAGCATTTTCCAATAAAATAAGGCCGTTTTTAGTCCAGGAAAGACCGGTACAGCTTCCCAAGCCTGAAGAATCAGGCAACCCGTGGTGGACAGTTGCAGCAATTCTCGGAGTTGCGCTTTTCATAGGGCTGGTATTTATTTCCGGCAGGGCAAAAGTTGCTGCCGGCAAGCATAAAAAAGATATTGACTCTATAATGGAAATAGCCAAAAAGCAGGAAAAAGCCCTGGAAGAAACCAATCAGAGGACATTACAACTTCACCAGATGCAGCAGCAGATGTACCAGCAACTATCATCCGGCCAGCTCCAGACAGCCCCGCAGCAGGCAATTGCCCGGCAGGCCCCGCCGCAGCCTGTTGAGGAGATTTCTTCTGAAGAGACTGACGATATTGATGAGCAGGAACTTGCAACAACCCTTAAAAGCTGGATTGAAAGCTCAGGTTAAGCAATTTTTTGAATTTTTTCTATAGAGTCCTTTTCCCTGCTATATGTTTTATAAAGATCATAATTGCTTTGTAAATTCATCCAAAACTCAGGGGTTGTCCCGAATAAAGAAGCAAGTTTTAAGGCCATTAAAGGACTAATACCTCTTTTTTCTTTATATATTTCGTTTATGGTCTTAATACCAACCTTTAATAATTCAGCAAGTTTGGCCTGGGTTAGACCATGAGGCTCAGCAAACTCTTCTTTTAGAATTATTCCCGGATGGGTATAGGGCCTTAGTTTCATATCAGGTACTCCTTTTTATTTATCATAATCATCCTATATAAACATCTTTGGCATTACCATTTGAAAATTTAAAAATAATTCTGTACCGGTCATTTATTCTTATACTGCAATAATCTTTGAGGTTTTCTTTTAGATGCTCAAACCTGTTTGCGGGAGGGGCAAATAAGTCCTGTTCTTTAAATGCGGCATGAAGGGCATCAAGCTTTCTTTTACCTGTTTTGCTTACAGCAACAGGAAATTGTTTAGATATTTCGCCGTCAAATATTTTTTCAGTTTCTTTGCACTTAAAGTTTATTATCATATAGATATATGATCACTATATGATAATTTTTTCAACAAATTAAGAGCCCGTCTTAAGCCTTAACACGAGGTTCCACAGATTGCTGCGGGCTCACCGAATATTGCTTCACAACCCACGGCTCGCAATAACGTAGTTGCAGCCCTCGCAATAACGCTGTTCATATACCCGGAATCTTACTGCCGGAAACAGTATTTACTGAACCGGCTATGGAGCTGTTTTTTTGGATTCAAACTTTTTATTTAAGCTACCACGTTAAGTTTATCAGCTGCTGCTTCAATATCTTTAACTCTAGGAAGTTCAAGTGAGCTTAGTCTTCCAGTTACTCTTGCAGAGCGTCCATCAAGGCTTTTAACGAAAAAGCGAGGAGACTTATTTTTTGATACAACTTCAAGAACCATCCCGTCATCTTTAATTCCCAAAATATCGTTAACCGTTTTTTCAAGGCGTTGACGCCATCTTGCGCCTACTTTTTCTATGCCTACCATTGTTTTTGCTCTACCAGGCTTAGGACCTGTACGTAGAACTTTACCTAAATGTGCTTTTACACTGGATGAAAGTCCAATACCGAAAGCAGGGGTTTTAGCATGTGATTGTGCCGGGTTAAATGAAATTGTCATGTGTTTTTTCCTTCTCTCTTTTCATAAAATTTAAACGGTTTAAATACTAAACTGTATTATTTAATATACACAACTGTATTATTTAACGTACATAAAAAATTTTTTTACCCTTTTTAAAGGGGTTTTTTACAAAAATTAATATCCACTAAAAATATGAAATTTGATTTTTTATGCTAACCACAGCCCGGCTTTTACTTATAATTAATAATGGGTTAACAGGTTGAGGGTTTTTATAATTGCCGATTACTACGCTAAATCCCCAGGAATTTTCACAGAACCTTGCTCAGCAGGCAATGGAGTATGTCCCTGCCGAATTCAACGAGGAACAAAAGAACTATATTGTCAAAAAAGTATATGAATTCTGCGTAATAACAGGCGAGCACCTTATAAAGCAACACAAGGACCAGTTTGAAGACGAGAAGGCAACTATAATTATTCAGTTCATTGGTGAATGGACGTTCCATAAGGCAATTGATATGATAAGGGCCGGTATTGATAAACAATACTGGGACCAGATCCTTCAGCAGGTGGCTTTTGCAGCATTAAAATCCGCATTACATGCCAGCCTTGAAAAATACGAGGACCCGCAAACAGCAGCGTTTATTGAGCATAATGTAAAAACAGCATATGAAGAGTGTATAGGCCAGCTTGTACAGGCAAATGTCCTGTCTGAAGACAAAAAAACAGAAGCCCTTTCCCAGTCTAACGTTGATAAAATGGCTAAAGAGTCAGGCGATAACGTGTCAGCTTCACCGGAAGACGAAGAAAAAACCCTGAAATACGTAACCATTGCAATGGTTCTTAAAAAAATGCCGGAGAAAAAAGTTGAAAAAATC
The DNA here is from genome assembly GCA_028278605.1 of Candidatus Gastranaerophilales bacterium. Taxonomy (GTDB): domain Bacteria; phylum Cyanobacteriota; class Vampirovibrionia; order Gastranaerophilales; family UBA9971; genus JANQEB01. The sequence goes on along the minus strand of JANQEB010000271.1, from coordinate 3,632 downwards.
CTGGAAAACATGGACAAAACCCAGCGGGAAAAAATCCAGTCCTGCCTGCAAATCAAGGACATTGAGCAAAAACTCGATGCTTCAATAATTAACAGTTATGTTAAGGACCTGAAAAAAAATATTTCTTTAATATCAAAACCTAAAACAGGTGAGCTTTTTAAGCAGTTCAAAAACCTCCAGTCCCGCTACGGGGAGGAAGAAATAGTAAATTTAACTTTATATGAAAGGTCAAAAATCCAGAAATTTTTAAGCGACTGCCTTTTTGAAGGCTCTTCAGATGTTTGTAAACTTGAACTCTCGCCCTATATCGTTAAAATATTATATAATCACCTTAAGGTTAAACTGCAAACTTGAATTGTCATTGCGACCGGCATGGCCGGACCAGGTAATTGGCAATCACCCAACAAACATTAAGTACTTAAAACTCACACCTGTCATTGCGAGGAGGAGCGAAGCGACGACATGGCAATCTATCCGATTAAGTCTGAAAACTTGAATGATAAACAAATTACCATAGGCCCGGGCAATAAGGTTGCTTCACGGCCCGTTTCCCGTTTTTACCCCATGACCCGCGCCCCGCAATTACAGATGAAACTTATTGGTAAAAAAATTACATGATTATCAAGAAAAAAAACCAGCTAAAACCATCAGGAAAAGAACCTCAAAAACCCGGTGAAAAAACGCATTCACCGGAGCCAAAAAGTGAACTCCCGCAGGAAAATTCTGATTTTTCACAGGCAATGATAAGGGAAAGACAGGAAAGAAGACGCGGGGACAGGCGCAGGGGTTACAGGCGGATAGACGACAGGAACCTTATTTCCCGCGCGCAGGAGGAAGCTAACGCTATTAAGGAATCAGCTTCCAGGGAAGGTTTTGAGCATGGTGTAAATATCTCAAAAGAAGAGCTTAAAAGGCTTGATGCTGCTATAAATGAGCTTTTAACAGCTAAAGAAAGGGTTATGCAAAATGCCGTCCCTGATATAGCGTTGCTTGCAGTAAAAGCAGCGGAGAAACTAATCAAAAAAGAGCTGCAAATTGATGAAAATGTAATTCTAAGCGTGGTATCAGAAGTTATAAAGTCAATAAGCAAGGATGAAACAGAGATAAACGTCAGGACAAACCCCAATGATGCTGAACTGGTAAGGGAAAAGATGCCGGAATTCTACCCCCATAATGAAAACACCAGGATAATTATAACCCCGGACGAGGAAGTAGACTGGGGCAGCTGTATTGTAGAGACAAAAAACGGCATAGTTGATGCCAGGTTCTCAACTCAGCTCCAGGTATTACAAAAAGCGCTGGAAGCAGGCTTATAGGATTTATAGGAGAAACTTAACTTGGCACAGGCACAAGCACAATCAGGATTCTTTACCGAACTTTTGCTCGGAGTATTTGTGCTGGGCCTGGTTGTAATCCTTATAATCGAGCTGCCGACGCCTTTTATTGACCTGTTTATCTCAATTAACATAACTATCGGTATTGTTTTGATTGCAATATCGCTATATGTCCAGAAACCTCTTGACCTGGCGGCGTTTCCGTCAATTATCCTGATTGGGACAATGTTCCGGCTGGTACTTAGTATTGCCTCAACCAGGGTTATCTTAACCAAGGCTGAAGCGGGAAAAGTAATCGAAACCTTTGGGGAATTTGTTACAGGCGGGAATATAGTTGTCGGGTTTGTAATATTTTTAATTATAACTGTTGTTCAGTTCCTTGTTATAACCAAGGGTTCCGAGCGTATAGCGGAAGTCGGCGCCAGGTTTGCATTAGACGCAATGCCCGGTAAGCAAATGACAATTGACGCTGATTTTAACCAGGGTTTAATCGGCCCGGAAGAAGCGGTAAGAAGAAGAGAGGAACTCTCCAGGGAATCCGCTCTTTACGGTTCGCTTGACGGCGCGATGAAGTTCGTAAAAGGAGATACCATAGCAGGTATTATTATCACGGTAATTAACATCATAGGCGGGCTTGCAATAGGAATGCTGATGATGGAAATGGAATTTTCCGATGCGGTAGATACATTCACCAAGCTGACAATAGGAGACGGTCTGGCAGCACAGATCCCATCACTTTTAATGGCGGTTTCCTGCGGTATCACAATGACAAGGACAACAGCTTCCGACCGGAGCCTGGCCCGTGATATTTTTGGCCAGGTATTGAATAAACCAAACAGCCTCTGGTTTGCCATGGGCTTTCTGTTATTAATCACGGTTACAGCTGGGATTACCGGGCTTCCGTGGTACTGGTTCCTGCTTCTTGCGCTGCTTTTGGGATTTGCGGCGTTTACCGTTATTCTTCAGCAGGATGTCCAGTCGCAGTACCGGGAACTGGAATCCGTCAAGCAGAACATGCAGGACCTTGTTAACCCCAATAAAATGTATGAAAGGCTTGGCGTTGATATATTGAGCCTGCAAGTGGGAAATGAACTGCTTGTAATTGCCGACCCTGAGCAGGAAGGACAACTTCTGGCAAAAATCGCCGCTCTCAGGCAGCGAATGACTGATGAGCTGGGGTATATCATCCCAAGTATCAGAATTATGGACAGTACTGCATTAGGCGATCATGAGTACCTGATTTCAATAAGAAACAACGATGTTGCAACAGGCCTGGTGTATCCGGGTAAAGTAATGGTAATGACCGAGCAGTGGGATTCCATGGGAAAACCTGCTCCTGCTGATGTTATAACCGGTACCGACCCTACATACCAGCAGCCCGTTTATTGGGTAAAGCCTGAGGATGCGGGAGAGGACAGCAAGATTACTGTTGTTGATCCTGCAAATGCTATTGTATCGCATTTGCAGGAATGCGTGCGCAAGTACGTGGACGAAATCATGACCAAAACAGACGTTATCAAGCTTATGGAACTTGTTAAAACACAGGACCCAACCCTTGTTAATGACCTTGTCCCGGCAATTATATCAACGAGCGACCTGAGAAAAATCTTTGTTAACCTAATCAGGGAAAAGGTTTCCATTAAGGACATTATCTTTATCTTTGAAAGGCTGTGTGATTTTGCGAGGTTCTCAAGAGAACCTGACATTCTCTCAGAAAGGCTGCGGGCTTCTCTTGGAAGACAAATCTGTCTTAGCAATGCTACGCCTGACAATATTCTCTATGTTGTTACACTTTCCCAGGAATGGGAGAAGGTACTTGATGATTCCTGCCAGAGAACAGAACTTGGCACTATGTTCCTGCTGAACCCGCTGCAGGTACAGGAGTTGATTGAAATATCAGCGTCCGTGCTTATGAGGTCTCACCAGGCTGTAGGACATCAACCGATAATCCTGTGTTCGCCAAGAATAAGGCTTCCTCTGTACCAGCTGCTGGAAAGACATATTCCAACTGTAACAGTGCTGTCTTACAGTGAATTGATTACAGATATCAAGGTCGAGCAGGTTGAAACCATCGGCGAGGAAGTAATGAGTGAATATTAATCCCTGACCTATTTTTTACCTGAAAATTTTGTCCTGGCTGAATAGACCGTGTAAAGTACTGCCCGGCTAAAACCGATAAACATTATCACCATAACTATATTAATTAACCCCAATGACGGGTTAGCTAAAAAACAATTATAGCTTGATAAAAATTCCTTAAAATTTATAGAAAAGAGGCGCGCGGCTCTGCGTTAGCGG
>JANQEB010000252.1 GCA_028278605.1 Candidatus Gastranaerophilales bacterium | reverse complement strand
GAAGGATCTCAGGTAATGAGATTCTTCGCCCGCCCCGCCTATGGCGGGAGGCGGCTCAGAATGACGATTCTATAAAATTTACTTAACTGTGCACTAGTTAATTAGTTAAATATATTAGGCGTAAAATTTGTCCGTAAAATAATCCTAAAGTCAACAGGAAAAAAGGTTTTATTTTTTCAGGTATGTGAAATTGTTCAATTACAATTGATGTGCCAAAACTCAGGGCAATTAACATAATAAAAGCCTGTATCAATTCTATGGATAACGGCTCTATAGACAATGATTTTCTCCTTTTTATAAAAATTTACCTGACACTTATACCTTCGTCAAGATATTTAACCCCAATTACGGATTATGCCATAGTGATTTTCAAAAGTATACTAAAATGAATTAGTTTCCCGATAAAACCGGCATGAATGAGGCCAGGCTCCTGCACGCGAAAATGCGGACAGCACCGCCTGCTTCGCCATACCGATTTATGAATATTATTTTCACCTAACGGCTACCTACTGAAACCGGTATACTTATCATCAACTTTCAGGAAATGTAAAACAAATTCCTTATTCCTTCAAGTTTTTCCCTGATAATCTCGGATAAATAGCTGATCGCACAGGCCTCATCGCTATTTTCATTAAAGTTCAGGGCATCGTCCAGAACTTTTATAAGCATATCCGCCTCATGAGTTAATTCGTCCATCTTATTCCATTTTTCCTCAATATTCATTTGCTTCCTCTTGTTAAGAATTTTAAATTAATATTCGCCTTTACTGATTTATGATATATCATTAATGACTCATAATGTCAAGCTATTGAAGACAAATGATAAAATATTTTTATGCTAAAAAATAATTTATCAAAAATAATGGGTGAAAAAAGAATAAAAATTTATGAGTTAGAGAAGCTCTCTGGAATTAGTAGAAGCACTCTGACCAGACTGTATTATAATAAAACAGGCACAATTAGCTTTAATACCATAGATAAGCTGTGTAACGCCCTGGAATGCAATAGCCAGGAGCTTTTAGAGCATATTCCCGGATAAATTCCCCTGCGAAGAATAATAAAGGCGGGGCGGGATTTTAATCCCGCCCCGCCTTGTGTATAAAGTATTTTAATTACTCTATAAAACAAATATCGGTGCGAATACAAGTGAAACAATCGCCATTAACTTGAGAAGAATATTCAGTGAAGGACCTGAAGTATCCTTGCAAGGATCGCCGACTGTGTCTCCTGTAACCGCTGCCGCGTGCGCAGGGCTTCCTTTACCGCCTAAAGCGCCGGCTTCAATGTATTTTTTAGCGTTATCCCAGGCGCCACCGCTGTTTGCAAGCATAATAGCAAGACAAACACCGGCTGCAATAGCGCCGAATAACATTCCGCCAAGAGCCTCGGCCCCGATTAGTAAACCAACGGCAAGAGGAGCAGCCACAGCCATTAAACCGGGAAGAACCATCTGCTTGATAGCGGAAGTTGTGCTGATATCAACACATCTTGCGTAATCAGGTTTTGTCTGGCCTTCCATAATGCCCGCGATTTCGTTGAACTGCCTTCTGACTTCGGTTACCATTTCGCTGGCAGCCTTACCAACAGCGCCCATTGTTAAAGCACAGAATACAAACGGCAATGACGCTCCAAACAGAAGTCCTACGGTAACTTCCGGGTTAAGGATATTGATTCCTTCGAGTCCTACAACTTTTGCGTAAGCTGTTAAGAGCGCTAAAGCTGTAAGAGCCGCTGAACCGATCGCAAAACCTTTACCAATAGCTGCTGTTGTGTTTCCTACGGCATCCAACTTGTCTGTTTTTTGTCTTACTTCAGGTGGAAGCTCCGCCATTTCAGCGATTCCGCCCGCGTTATCAGAAACAGGGCCGTAAGCGTCAACCGCAATAACCATTCCGGCTGTAGCGAGCATACCGATAGCAGCAAGAGCTACACCGTATGTCCCGCCTGCGTAGAATGAGAAGATAACAGCCAGGACAATAGCGATGATTGGCAGGAATGTTGAAATCATGCCAACGCCGAGTCCCGCGATAATATTGGTTGCTGCACCTGTTACTGAAGTTTCAGCAATCTCTTTTACGGGCTTGTACTCAGCTGAAGTGTAGTATTGTGTGAATAACCCGATTGCAATACCTGCAACCAGCCCAAGGACCAGTGCCCAGAAGAGGTTGAATGCTTCTGCAGGCATAAGGTATTTAACCGCAAAGTATGCGCCGCCAACCATGATAGCTGCTGCTGCGAAGGTTCCCCAGTTAAGGGCTGCCATCGGGTCAGATTTTTCATCTGTTCTTACAAAAGCTGTTCCAAGAATTGATGAAATAATTCCGATTGCAGCGATAATCATGGGAAGAAGAATTCCCATATCGCCGTATGTAACAGCACCAAGTGTCATAGCCGCGATGATTGAACCAACATATGATTCAAAAAGGTCAGCGCCCATTCCAGCAACGTCTCCCACGTTGTCGCCTACGTTATCAGCAATAACAGCAGGGTTTCTCGGGTCATCTTCAGGAATCCCTGATTCAACCTTACCCACTAAGTCAGCTCCAACATCAGCGGCTTTTGTGTAGATTCCGCCGCCAACACGCGCAAATAATGCGATTGAGCTTCCGCCGAGCGCAAAGCCGTTAACAATTCCGGGGTCCTGGTAAATCATGTAAAGTACTGATAAACCTGTTAAACCAAGCCCTACAACAACCATACCCATAACTGTCCCGCCGGAAAATGCGATCCTTAGCGCGCCGTTGAGTGAAGTTGTCGCTGCCTGGGCTGTTTTTACATTAGCCCTTGTTGAAACAACCATACCGATAAACCCGGCAATAGCTGAGCTGATGCTTCCTGAAATGAAGCAGATAGCTGTTTGCCAGTCAATAAAGTAGCCTATCAGGCCGAAAACAACCAGTACAAACGCTGTAAGAACGCTGTATTCGCGTTTTAAGAAAGCCATAGAGCCTTCCTGAATGTACCTGGCTATTTCCATCATTCTCTGGTTACCGGGTTCAGCACCGGTAATTTTTGCAGCGAGAAATCCCGCAAAGATAAGTGAAATGATTCCGGCTGAAAGAGAACTGTAGATAAGGTTCTCTGTAGCAAGAACATCAAACTTAAACATAGTAACTGCCACTGCGAGTGCAATAAGGATTACAGCTACGCCAATATATTCAGCGCCTGCAAACCCTGAGCGCGGCTTAACAGCCGCTCCCTGTTTTTCTTCATTTGGTTTTTCCATAGTTAACATAACCTTTCTCCCAAACTAAATCCATACAATAATATGTAATTATGATAATAATACCAAAATAAAATTAAAAAGTAATTAATAAATAACTTGAGTCGCCAATTAATTTTTATGGAATTTCTAAAAACCCCCACCACCATGAATGAGCTTGCATCGAATCGCTCCCGTTTGTGCGCCCCCGCCCTTAGTTGAATGTAAAGGCTTCGCCCCTACCCAATCTACCTTCTTTCTCCCTGGGAGTTAGGGGGTGGAGTTACAAAATCACGTCATTTTATACCACTACCATTTATTATCATTAAAAATTTTGAAACGCAATTTACTTAATACTTATAACTCCTCCAGCTAAAAGGTATTCATTGTTTTCATCATAAAAAACAGCTGATTGCCCGGGCGTAATTGCAGACTTTGGCTCATCAAACTCAACCCGGGCAGTGTTTTTTTCCTCTCTGTAAATGACTGCCCTCTGGGCCGGGGAATTATAGCGTATTTTCACCATTGCCTCAAAACTATCTTTTTGCGCGAATTTTTCCTGCTGCCAATTAACACCGGCCACCTTGAAAGTCCTGGAATACAGGTCATCTTTATAACCCACACAAATTTTATTTTGCCCGGGGTCTAAAGAAACCACGTATAAAGGTTCCGGCGCGGAAATTTTAATCCCTTTTCTCTGACCGATTGTGTAATTAAAGGTTCCTGTATGCGTGCCAAGGACTTTACCCGTGCGGAAATCCACAATTTCACCGGGCTTTTCCCCGAATTTCCGGGCTAAATAGGACCGGGTAGTATCAGGATGGTCGATAAAGCACACATCCTGGCTTTCCTTATCATCAGCCGGAATAATGGAATTATCCCGTGCAATTTCCCTGGTATGTTTTTTTTCGTGCTCTCCCATCGGGAAAATAGTCCTGGCAAGATCCTTCTGGCTCAGTGCAAACAGCATATAAGACTGGTCTTTTGTATGGTCTTTAGCGCGATATAGCCTGTAAGCCCCGTTATGTTCCACAATTCTGGCATAATGGCCGGTAGCGTAGTAATCCGCGTTCAGCTCATTTAGGGCAAAATTCATCATCTGTCCCCATTTTATCCTTTTGTTGCAAAAAGTGCATGGATTAGGCGTTAAGCCCTGTTTATAGCTTTTTTCAAAGTAATTAATAACTGTATTTTTGAAAATGTCCTTTAAATCCAGGACTTCATGACGGATACCTATTGTTTTGCAGGTTTTTGCCGCGTTTTGAGCGGTCCTTTCGCCTGACTCGAACATTACCGCGGTCAGGCCGATAACCTCATAACCCTGCTTCATGAGCAAAAGAGAGGTTACATTACTGTCAACCCCTCCGCTCATTGCAACCACTACTCTTTTTTTTGATTTACAGTTCATTTAATAAATAATCAATCCCATCTTCTGTAATTTTGTACTCTGTCAGGTCAGAATCCCCGTCATAATCAGGCACTACCTCGAAATACCCATGTGCTATAGACTCATGTATTACTGAATGGTCAATAGCTTCTTTAAGTTGAGGTATAACTTTTGCGTTAATTTGTTTTAGCGAATATTTTTCTTTTTTCTCCTTTTCCTGTAAGAAATACGAGGTTAGTATCAGGTAATCAAGTTTTGTCTGAGGTTTTTTCAGGTATATTAAATCCTCAAGGTCTTTAAACTTGAATACAGCAGGGTCTTTTTCAGACTCAGAAATTTCCCTGTTAAGGTTCAGCCTGTCTTTTTCCTCTTCAGGCAGCGATGAAAGCTTTTCCTGGAGAATATCATAGACTTTGTTATTTTTTGCGGGTTTTTCCTCGAAAGTTTCCCGCAAAGTTTGGGCTATATCTTCCTCTTCAGTTTTTGGGCCTGCTTCATCTTTCTCTTCTTTTTCAGGGGTTTGCTCATAATAACTTATGGTTTCTTTTATCGGGGCGTCTTTTTCAGGCTCTTCTTCCGGTTTCTCTTCTGCTTCTTCTTTTAGTTTGTCTTCAATTATTGAAGCAAAACTATCCTCAGTCTCTTTTTTAATAGCTTCTTCTTCTTCTTCCTCTTCCTCACGGGTAAACTCAGGTTCCTCAATGAGTTCCGGCTCTTGCCGGTCAGAAAAATCACTGTCATCTTCTTTTTTAGTCTCAACTCCGGGAGCAGTTTTAGCTATTATCGGCTCGTCATCTTCTTCAGAAGGTCCCGGCTCTTCCACCGCAGAAGCCTCAGGTCCTTCGGTAAGCGGTTTCTCTTCTTCCGGTTCCTCGGTAGGCGGGTCCGGCACAGTTGTCGGCAGTTCTAAGGAAGACTCTTCTTTGAATTCCTCTTTTTTTGCAGGCTTGATAGGCTCTTCAGGAATTTCAGCCTCCTGAGAAAGCCTCTTTGAAACAACTTCAGGATCCTCAGCTTTAGCATCTTCCGGTTCTTCGGCCGGTTCTTTAACAGGCGGCTCAGGAGCATTTGTCGGCAGTTTTGAAGAAATTTCCTCTTTAACCTCTTCTTCTTGCGGTCCGGTCAGGGTTTTTTCGGCTTTTGATTTTGCCGGTTCAGACTTTTTTACCTTTTTGGGTTTTTCTACGGTGCCGGGGTAAACCCTGTCAAACTGGCTTATGACAAAGGACTTGTCCTCTGAAATTACCGCAAGCTCAAATTTGCCTTTTTTAATTTTAAAACTGTAATATGGCATTGAAATCTCCTGGTTAAAGGATTAATCTTCTTTAATGAGAGCGTCTCTCCACTTATCAAGCTGGTCTTCGATAAATTTTGAGTCATCTGATTTTAATTCGATTTCAATTTCGCCTTTTTTCATTTTGAAAATATACTCACTCATTTGCAAATCTCCACTCTTTAAACAACATGTTATTCCTGCTCAATATTATAGAATAAAAGCTTAGTTTGGTAATTTTTAATTAATGAAATGTATAAAAAATTAATACTGCGCGCCAATTCAAAAGCCCAGGTTTTTTGTATACTGTTGTTTATTGATAGTCCGGGAAAAACACAATGAACCTCAAGGAATTAAGATCAAGACATAAACTTATAAACCTGTTCGTGGAGCTTTGCCAGGTCCCTTCCCCTCCCCTAAAAGAAGCCGCGGTTGCCCAAAAAATTATGAAGGTCTTTAACCAGCATAGGGTTCAGGCGGAATATGATGATTTCGGAAACGTAATAGCAAGGATTCCCGGAACCCGGAAGTATAAGGATATTCAACCTGTATTGCTATCAGCCCATATGGACGTTGTTGGCGGTTCTGAGGAAGTTAACACAGGCTTATCAGGCGATGGAAAGTATATAGAAACCGATAAAACCAGGACACTTGGCGCTGATAACAAAGCAGGAGTTGCTGCAATTATGGATCTTGCAATTGAACTTGCCGGTCCGGAAAACAAATTAGAGCATGGCCCTGTAGAAATCACTTTTACCCGTGATGAAGAAAAGGGAATGAACGGTATAAGAAGGCTTGATACTTCCAGGTTACACTCAAAGTACGCCATAATAGCGGATGGCGAAAATCTTGGCGAATTAGACTGCGAAGGGGCAAGTTTTACCAATGTATTTATCAAAATACATGGCGGCAAAGGAGGGCATTCAGGGATAAATATCCACGAAACTGACAGGGTAAGCGCAATAAAAGTACTTGCAGAGCTTGAAGCAAATGTCCCGCAGGGGGTTTATAAATCTGATCCCCAAAGAGGCACTATAACTTCCATAAATGCAGGGCTCTGTATGGGCGGTTCCACCGGCATTTATGTATCAGAGATGATTAAAAGCGCATATGAGCTTGCAAAACAGGGAAAAACGCTTCCGAATGAATACTCATCCGCAAACCTCCCGGACACCGTAAGCCGCCATGCCATGCTTAATATCATAGCAACAGAAGCATGTATTTCCTATTCTATAAGAAGTTCAGAGCCTCAAAACGAGCAAGAGCTTATTGAGTTTATAAAAAATGAAGCAAAAACTCTAAATGAAAAGTATAACAACGCAATTAAAGTTGATGTTGATGTGGTGTATCACCTATTGCCGTTTGTGAGAAATGAGGATGATTTCCTGGCAAGGGTAATAATAAAAGCAGGCGAAAAATCAGGGATGAACTGTGTTCCGTCAACTTTTCACGCGGGCGCAGAAACCCATATCCTTGCAAATGAAAAGCAAAACGCAGATGGAGAAGTTTTTAACCCTGTAATAATAGGCCTGGCAGACCTGCAAAATATACATTCCGCAGATGAAAAAATAGACTGGCAGAGCTTTTTGCAGGGAAGAAAATGGCTTGAGCAAATAGTGGTCCAGTTTGCGGAAGACCTGGCGGGAAACAGGAGATAATATGGCTAAAGCAAAACCCCTGCTGTGGGAAAAGACAGAAAAAGGCGCTATCCGCTGCAATATATGCTATAACTACTGCATAATCCCGGAGGGCAAAGTTTCACGTTGTTTTGCGCGCAAAAACGTTGCAGGGGAAATGGAATTAACTACCTATGGACTGGCTTCCTCTGTTGCGGTTGACCCGATCGAGAAAAAACCGCTATATCACTTTCATCCCGGAACTCAGGTTTTTTCAGTAGGGGGCTGGGGCTGTAATTTCAGGTGTAAGCACTGTCAGAACTGGAATATTTCACAGTCTTTCAAAAAAGACTCAGTATATTTTATTACACCGGAAGAGTTCGTGGAAATTGCAAAGAAATATAACTGTGATGGCGTTTGCTGGACTTACAATGAGCCTGCTATCTGGCTGGAATACACCATAGACAGCGGAAAACTCGCTAAAGAACAGGGATTTTACACTGCATACATCACAAACGGCTTTATGACAAAAGAAGCGCTTGATCTTACTGCGCCGTACCTTGATGCTTTCAGAGTGGATTTAAAGAGTTTTGACGACGCTTTTTACAGGGAAATATGCGGGGTTGCAGGTGCTAAAGGGATTTTTGAAACCACGCTTCACGCTAAAGAACTGGGCATGCACATAGAAGCAGTTACAAACATTATCCCAACCAAAAATGACAGCGAAGAAAACCTCAGAAACCTTGCGCGCTGGATAGTCCATAACCTTGGAGAAGACACTCCCTGGCATGTAACGCGTTTTTTCCCTTGCTACCAGTTTAAAAACCTACCTCCAACCCCGGTTGAAACCCTTCAATCAGCTGAAAAAATCGGCAGGGAAGAAGGGCTTAACTTTGTGTATCCGGGTAATGTGCCGGGTAAATCTGTAACAAAATGTCCTGATTGCGGCAAAGTTGCTGTAGAGCGGAATTTCCCGGCTAAGGTCAATATTACGGAAGGCGGTTGCTGCAAGGGGTGCGGCAGGAATTTAAATATCGTTACTAAAATGTAACAGAATTTTTAAGCTCTTTAGGCTATTTAACTGGAGTTAATTAGCAATTATAAATTTTGACTATGCCAAGCTGAACCTTAACAAAAGACCTTGACAGGCTTAATTTTATCCTCTTTAACCTCGGCAATAGCAGCGAGGTTATCCTCAAAGACCAGCTGTATTAACTTCTCCTCATGGTGAGCAGCCGTAACCAGGCTCTGTCCGTTTTTGATCCTGTCTTTTTGCTCCCGGTCAATCTCTATCACCTCAAAATCAAGTACTTTACCCGGATGTATAAGAAACTTTTCCACTTCGCCTTTTTGGGCATAACCTTCTATCTGCTCCAGGCTCAGGCTATCCTCCAGATAGAACTTGCCTGACCTGGTACGGATTAAATTCTCAAGACAGCAGCCATAACCCAGTTTTTCACCAAGATCGTGCGCTATTGACCTTATGTATGTACCGCCGGAGCAATCTATATCAACTACCAGTACAGGGTTTTCAGCATCGGGATTCTGTATTTCAACCAGTTCAATGGCATTAATAATTACTTCCCTTGCGGGAATATCCTCAATTTCTATGTTTTTGCGTGCATATTCGTAAAGACGCTTGCCCTTATAATGAACAGCGGAATACATCGGAGGAATTTGCTTTATTGTGCCCAGAAAACCGTCAAGATACTCATTAATCTTTTCCGGATCAGGTTTTACAGGAGATTTTTGCAGTACTCTGCCTTCCGTATCATAGGTATCTGTCTTTACACCAAGCAGAATATAAGCCCTGTATGCTTTTGAGGTATCAAGATATTCAATAATCCTGGTAGCTTTGCCTGTACATACCGGAAGAACCCCAACCGCTAACGGATCAAGGGTTCCTGTGTGCCCAACCTGTTTAATTCCCAGTATTTTTCTCAGCCGGCTGACAATCTGGTGAGAAGTAAAACCCCCGGGTTTGTTTACGTTTATTATTCCGCTAAGCATATTAAATGTTAAGGATATACCCGCCTTGCTCCGCGTTTTCCAAAACATCACCTATGATTTTTGACCTTAAATTTTTAATGTACTTATATACATAGTCATTTGGAAGTTCAAGCTTTTTTGCAAGGTCATTTACTGAGACTTTTTGATTTTTGTTCCTGCAAAAATAATTAAACACTATTTCTTCTCTTTTATTCAGTTTCTTTTTGAAACTTACTTTTATTTCAATGTCCGGTTCTTCCTGTTTCTCAGCTTCCCGGGCAGTGTTTGGCTTTGTTTCCTTTTTAACTTCTTCAATCTGCTCAATTTCTTCTTTTATATCTTTCTTTTGCAGGAATATATCGTGTAAATCGCGGGTTTCTTTCTTGGCCTGTACTGATTTACCTAATCTTTGCGCAAATTCTTCCAGAGTAATCTTCTCTGTTGAGCGTCTCCACTGCATTACTTCTTCTTTTGTCAGAGCTGAGGACATATTTATTGTACTCCTTATTACCAAAATTCATCGACACTTAATCAACAAATGTATATATAGTTTATACGTTTAGTATGTGATTATATATAATAAAAAACAAATTAATTCCCAAGTTTCCGAAATTTCCCGTAATTTTAATAATTTTTTACATCTGTACAGTTAATTCAGAGTACTAATATTACAACTGAAAGTTTATATCAATGTAAAGGTTTTACTACTGATTTTTAACAAAGTTTTTATTTTTATTATAAAGCCACACCCCGGAAAACGGATTAAACTCAGGGCTTAGCTTATATGGATTAATGTCTTAACATGGGAAAAAGTTTTTCAGCATGTAAAAATGATTATTGAAGTTTAACAGGAAAAACTATATGACACAGCAGACAGAAAACAAGTTTACCTACTATCTGGGCGATGTTATGTACATCAACGTTACTAACCTCTGCACTAACAAATGTGATTTTTGCATAAGAAGCACAGGAGATACGGTTGGCGGGGTTAACCTCGTACTGGAAGAAGAAAAATTTACGGCACAGAATATTATTGATGAATTAAAACAGACTTTTGAAGACAGGTGCAGGGAAATTGTTTTCTGCGGTTATGGAGAACCCCTGATTAAGCTTGATATAGTAAAGGAAACAGCAAAATTCATCAAGGATAACTACCCTCAGGTCCCAATAAGGTTAAATACAAACGGCCATGCTAATTTAATCCATAAAAGAAATGTTGTTCCTGAGCTGGTAGGCTTGCTGGACAGTGTTTCCGTCAGTTTAAACTCTGATAATGCCGAGCAATACGCACAGTTATGCAGCCCGAATTTCAATAAGGAAACGGCTTACCAGGCAGTAAAGGATTTTATCAGGGAATGCGCGGAAAGCGGGATTGAAACGACAGCCTCGGTAGTTTCCGGCTATGAAGACTATGAGGTTAACCTGGAAAACTGCGAAAAAATAGCAAGGGAGCTGGGAGCAAAGTTCAGGGTAAGAGAATGGCTGCCTGCCGGCTATGATACATAACCTTAAAAAATCCCTTCGGTAAGTGGCTGAAAATTAATTATCTCTTTGTTTACATAAATTCATGAATGTATTTTAATATAAGTATATTTATTACACTTTTAATTTTAAAGTTTTAATTTGACTAAAAGGTGCTAATTCCCCTGTAAACAAGGGATTTTATGCTTTTAACCCGCAGGTGTACAGACAAGAAAGGGAAAATATAAATTATGAGTAAAGAACTTGATTCCATAATGTGTCCAAAGACTATTGCAATTATCGGCGCTTCCTCGAGACCCGGCACGATAGGAAATGAAATAATGAGCAAGCTTGTTGAATACGGATTTGCGGGAAACCTGTATCCTATAAACCTTAAAACAGAAGAGATATGCGGAGTTAAAGCATGTAAAAGTATTTTTGATGTGCCTGAACAGATTGACCTGGCTGTTATTGCGGTTGGCCGTGATCAAGTTATGACAGTTATTGACCAGTGCGCGGAGAAAAATATTAAAGGAATCGTGGTTATATCAGCAGGATTCAAAGAAACAGGACATGAAGGAGCGGAACTTGAGGAGGAACTGCTCCAAAAAGTCAGGCAATACTCAATGAGAATGGTTGGCCCGAACTGCCTGGGCGTTATAAACACAGCAGAAGGAGTAAAAATGGATGCGTCTTTTGCTGATGCCCTGCCGCTTGCGGGAAAAACAGCATTTACTTCCCAATCAGGAGCTCTTGGGGCTGCTATTTTAAATATTTCAAAAGACCTGAGCCTTGGTGTAAGCCAGTTTGTTTCCATAGGCAATGCTGCTGATGTTACAGCTGAAACCCTTCTTGACTACTGGAAAGATGAGCCAAACACAGACCAGGTGCTGTTATATATAGAGTCAATCTCTGATCCCCCTGAATTCAGAAGGCTGGCAAAAGAAATTACAAAGAAAAAACCTGTTATAGCAATTAAAGCAGGAAGATCAGAAGCAGGAGCTTCGGCAGCGTCTTCGCATACAGGTTCGCTTGCCGGCGCTGACCTTGCAGCAGAAGCTCTTTTAAATCAAAGCGGCGTTATCAGGGTTAATTCCGTGCTGGAAATGTTTGAAGTTGCCCAGGCTTTTGCAAACTGTCCGGTGCCAAAAGGAAAAAGGGTTGCAATTATGACAAATGCAGGCGGCCCCGGAATTATGGCAACTGACGCTATCTGTGAAAACGGCCTGGAAATGGCCCGGATATCCGATAAAACAAAAGAATACATGAGAAACTACCTTGCAGCTGCAGCCAGCGTCAAAAACCCCGTAGACATGATCGCCAGCGCACCGCTTGACCATTATGAAAAAACCTTAAAAGCACTCATAGAAGAGGACAGCGTTGATGCGATAATGGTAATTTACCTGCCGTTAATGAACCTTGACCCGATGGATGTTTCCAAAGTAATCATGAACATTAAGGAACAGTATCCCGAAAAACCTATAGTTGCAGTAATGATGGCAAAAAATGAATTTTTATCTACTATTAACAAGATTGAAACTAATATTCCGTTCTATCAATATCCTGAAACTGCTGCCAATACTATGGCAAAACTTTATTCACAGCGTGAATGGCTTGATAAACCCGAAGGTAAGGTCCCTGCATTTAATGTTGATAAAAACAAAGTAAAAGAAATTATTTCCTGCGCGTTAAACCAGGGCAGAAGCCAGTTAACGACCCTGGAGTCAATTGATGTTCTTGAGGCTTACGGGATAAGGACTTGTAAATATGCCTTTGCTTCAAATGTTGATGAAGCGGCTAATGAAGCAAATAAAATTGGTTATCCGGTTGTAATGAAGATTACTTCCACAAAAATTTCCCATAAAACGGAAATTGGCGGTGTAATCGTCGGAATTAGCAGCGAAGAGCAGCTTAGAAATGAATATGCAGCTCTTATTGAACGCTTAAAAGAAAAAGGAATGGAAAATGACCTTGACGGAGTGATAATCCAGGAAATGGTCAAAGGAGACCGTGAAATGGTTTGCGGGGTGGCTACAGACCCTCAGTACGGGCACCTGATGATGTTTGGCCTCGGGGGAATCTTTGTTGAAACCCTGAAAGACGTTGCTTTCCGAGTAAACCCGGTAACAGATATTGATGTTAAGGAAATGGTCAGGTCTGTAAAGGCTTATAAACTTCTTCTTGGAGCCAGGGGAGAGATTCCCGCGAAGATCGACCGGGTTGAGGAAACAATTTTAAGGCTTTCACAGCTTGTAAGCGACTTTAGCTTTATAAAAGAGCTTGATATCAATCCATTAAAGATTTCTGATAAAACAGGAGAGGGGATCGCGGTTGATGGGCGGATTGAAGTGGTATTTGAGCAGGCCAGGCAGGCACTGGAAACTTCCGGCGCTTCATCAGGAAGTTTTTAAGCCCACAAGTCATCCTGATGGACGGTTAATTATGACTGATGCTGACCCTGTGGATTACCCGCAGAGAGTGAAAGGCTTTATACCAAAAAATTTTATAAAACAGAAAATATGTAGGTTTATAATTTATAAAAAATACGGCAATTTTTTTTATGTTTGAACATTATATATGCAGAAGTAAAAACGAGGGTTTG
>JANQEB010000241.1 GCA_028278605.1 Candidatus Gastranaerophilales bacterium | reverse complement strand
ATGCAACATTTGCCAAAACCCACCCACAGCCACCCTAAAGGAGGAAAAGAGGCTCCGCCTCTTTTCGATTCTCTATAATTTTTTGGCAAATGTTGCATAGTCATATCCTGGCTTTTGGCTAATTAGCAACTCAAGTTATTTAGTAATAAACCCTCCTCTTGTCTTACATATTCTTCATCTACTAACGATAATCCGCTTTCAACATATAAATTTTCATCATATACAAAAGAATTAATTACCCACTCTATTATATGACTTTCTTCTTTGTTGCATTCGTGGTCTTCTTCAAAAATATTTTTAAGCAAACCATTTTCATCTGCCCATTTTAACCATTCTAGTGAGTTTCCAGCAAATTGAGTAAAGAATTTTAATTTGTAAAATTGAGTAAAGACATCCTCTATAAGGTAATCTTTATCAATAGGGTCTATTGACTGAAACCCTTTTTCTTTAACGTTTTCAACAATATTTTTAATTCTTTTCTCTTCATCTAAAAGGTTACAATTTGTCCAATCAGCCCAAGCATTAATTAATTTAATTAAATTTTCGTGAGAATTTTCTGCGTTATCAACAAGCTCATACTCAGTAGTTCTTATTCCAAGATGTTCCCAGTGTTTTAAATCTTTTCCTTTTTCTACAATCGCAAACCGATTATCTAAATTTGAAGAGGGTAATCCCCTTGCTAAATAGTTAAGTACGGTATCATTATGACTATATCCAATAAATAAAACAGTGTAATTATTAAATAAATCAAGTAAAAACCTTGTAGCCCATCCTTTAGTAAGATATGCTTTACCAAAATCTTCATCAGTTAAAACAATACAACTTGGGTCTTGGTCAATACATCCATGCAAATGGACTATTCCATAAAAATCTTCCCCTAAAGGTAATGCTGGAGCTTTATATATAAGAGTTTCTTTATTAAGAGCCTTTAAGGCAGAGCTTAAGTGATTATCAAAGTTAGTAGTTACTAATCTGACTTTATTTTTAAAAAGGTTCAAGATCCCTGAATGCAGTTCATTATAGCTACTTGATGAATCAGACAAAATACTTATTGTATTTTTATGAATTGCATAAGGATCATTAGCGTTCTTTTTGCTTAATCTTCCTAAAAATCTGTCAATAGGTTCACTTTTTTCAAGAACTAAACCAGAACTATACGCTAATTTTTTTGCAAGTTTAACAAAATCAGGTAAATTAGAGGGAGAGGGCATAGAAATTCCTGCTCCAGCAAAAATTATTAATTTGTCTTCTTGTTGAGCTTTTATAAGGTTTTTGTCTATATCTCCAGCCGATTTTATAAATTTCATAAAAATATCATATCAAAAAATATTATATTAATGCTTTTATTAACCTAAAGAGCAACTGTTATTTCAATAGTAGTAAGTATCAAAGACCTTAAAAATGATTTGCACAAAACTCATAACCCGTTGGTCAATTTAATAGAGATAAAACCTGCTTAATCACCGGCACCATCGTCTTTAACTCAATTATGTTATCGTAATAATTAGTTCGGATTTCATCTACTAAGTAGCCCCATTTATCATTTTTATCACATTTTTTACCAGAGCGTCAAACGGTACATTTAAGTCATACTTTAATTTTGAGCCGTTTAATTTTAAGTTCGAGAAAACCAATTTATTGAATCAGGCTTCATCCCGGAAGAAGCAAAAACAATTGCCCTGGCACGTTTCGACTTAATCCAGGACTGGCATAAATTTAGAAACAAGCATTCAGCTAAGCAGGAAGGGGATAAACTTTTTCTTGAATTGTATAATTCAGGTGAATACCTTAAAAATATTTTCCAGCTTATCGGAAAAACCTCACGTGGCAGCCTACTGCGCTGGAATAAACTTTATACTGATCATGAAAGCTGGTAGGCTCTTGTCCCGCAGTATAATTACACAAGTTTTAATGAGTATAAAACATCACTGACAGAAGAAGAAATCGGGATATTTTTAAAATTATTACTTCACCCAAACCAATTCAGCATAGGCAAGGCAATAAAACTGACCACCCATATCCTTGAAAAGAAAGGATATGAAAATATTCCAAAACCGATAACCTTTCGCAGGTATGCTGAATGGTTCCGACGAAAAAATTATGACAAGTGGATACTTATGCGGGAAGGAGAAAAAGCACTTCGGGATAAAGTAGAACCATACCTGTCCCGTGATATTTCAAAAATTGAAGTCGGCCCTTTAAGGAATTTTAAGCAAAGTAACCATATATACTTAATATTTAGATATTTATTTTTGATTGTATTAAAATAAATCTGGAATTGGTTTTAAAAGGGAGTCCTGTCATCTTGATCAGTAAAAAGGAAGTTGAGCATGCCGCAAAACTGGCAAGGCTTGAACTAACCGAGGAAGAAAAAGAAAAATACACAGAGCAGTTCTCAAAAATCCTTGATTACTTTAACCAGCTGAATGCAGTTGATACTGAAGGGGTAGAACCTATGGCGCATGTTCTTCCCATGAAAAATGTAATGCGTGAAGACAAGGTGGAGCTTACTTATAATAGGGAAGAAATCTTACAAAACGCTCCGCTTGAAGAAGACGGATTTTTTAAAGTCCCCAAGATATAATATTATTGTGTTTTAATAGATAAATACGGTTCATAACGGATAAGGGTAGGGAAAAATGTCTAAGAAGTCAACAAAATATATTTTTATAACAGGAGGAGTTGTAAGTTCTTTAGGAAAAGGAATTGTTGGTGCTTCTTTAGGTAAGTTGCTCAGAACAAGGGGGTATTCAGTTACAATCCAGAAATTTGACCCTTATATCAACGTTGATCCGGGAACAATGAGCCCTTTCCAGCATGGAGAAGTGTTTGTAACTGATGACGGCGCGGAAACTGACCTTGACCTCGGTCATTACGAGAGGTTTATCAATACAAACCTGGCAAGAGTTAACAATGTTACTGCAGGCAGCGTGTATCTTAGCGTAATAAACCGTGAAAGACGTGGGGATTACCTCGGCGGAACAGTGCAAACTATTCCGCACATTACAGATGAAATTAAAAACAGGCTAAAAGAAGCTGCAAAAGATAAACCCGATTTTCTCATAGCGGAAGTCGGCGGAACAGTAGGAGACATCGAAGGCCTTCCCTTCCTGGAAGCTATCAGGCAGTTCAAAATTGATGCCGGGTTTGGAAATGTAATATTTATTCACGTAACATTATTGCCCTATCTTAGCGCGGCAGGGGAATTAAAGACAAAACCTTCACAACATAGTGTAAATACACTAAGAAGCATTGGTATTCAGCCGGATATCCTGGTTTGCAGGGCGTCAAAATCTATTCCAAAAACAGAAAGAGACAAGCTTGCGCTGTTTACTAACGTTCCAAAAGAAGCTGTAATTGAATGTAAAGACCTTCAGACAATTTATGAGGTCCCGATTGCACTGGAAAAACAGCGTTTAGCCCAGGAAGTGCTAAAAAGGCTAAACATACAGGACGACAGTGAACCTGATCTTGAGCACTGGAAAGACATAGTTGCAAGGGTTAAAAACCCGGAAACCACAGTTAAAATAGCGATTGCAGGTAAATACACCAAGCTTTCAGACGCTTATATCTCTGTTGTAGAGTCCCTAAAGCATGCAGGTGCGGCATTGGGGACCAAAATCGAGATTAAATGGGTTCCCTCTGATGATTATGTGGATTATGAAAACGTACAGGAAGCATTATCAGACGTAAGCGGCATTGTTGTTCCGGGAGGGTTCGGTATTAGAGGAATTGAAGGTAAAATTAATATTGCAAGATGCGCAAGGGAAAACAATATTCCGTTTTTAGGCCTGTGTCTTGGGTTGCAATGCGCTGTAATTGAATTTGCCAGAAACGTAGCCGGCCTGCAAGGGGCTAATAGTTCTGAATTCGAGCCGGAAGCCCCCCATCCTGTAGTTGACCTGATGAGTGAACAGGAAAATGTGACTGATATGGGCGGGACAATGAGGCTTGGTTCCTATGAATGCCATTTACAGCAAGGCACTATAGCAAAAAAACAGTACAATTTAGACGTGATTCACGAAAGACACCGCCACAGATACGAAGTTAACAACAATTACAGGGGTCTTTTACAGGAAAAAGGACTTATTTTATCCGGGCTTTCACCTGACCAAAAACTGGTTGAAATCATAGAACTGTCAGAGCACAAGTATTTTGTGGCAAGCCAGTTCCACCCTGAATTTAAGTCGCGTCCTGAAAACCCGCACCCATTGTTTATGGGGCTTGTGGAAGCGGCATTAAATGGTGAAGTAAATGCAAACAGAAGAAGACAAGGCTCATCTGCTGAAGTTAGCGTGTGAAGCTGCACAAAACGCTTACGCTCCTTACTCAAAATTCCAGGTAGGGGCGTGTGTCTTATATGAAGACGGCAGCATATATACAGGCTGTAATGTGGAAAACGCAAGCTATGGACTGAGTTTATGCGCTGAAAGAAACGCCATGGCTTCAGCTGTAGCAGACGGGAAATACTCCGGCCTGGCAGCAATAGCAATTTGCAGCCCGGATGCGCAATTATGTTTTCCCTGCGGAGCTTGCAGGCAGTGGATAGTGGAATTCTCAAAAAACGCCAGAATAATAGTTCAGGACAAAGATGGGGTTAAGGAATTCTCAATTCAGGAGTTGCTGCCCTATTCTTTTAACCTTGATTAAGCCCCGGTGTCAGGAGCGTTAAAAATGAAGCTCATGCTTCCCCAGAATACCCACTATCAGGCTTCTCAGCCGGTAATGGTAAAAATGGCTTTTTCATATAGATGTAGCATCTAAAAAAATACAAACATTTTTATAATACCTCTTGAGAACTTAACAAGAGGTATTGTAAAATTTACAGGCTAGCAATTTTAACGGTAATTTTCCTGCTTTTTTCGCCAATAGCACAGGCTGTCGAACCCGCTCCCGTTGGAGAAGTTAAATTTGTGCAGGTTTCAGACGTGCATCTTCACGATAAACCCCGGAACATCGGCAGCAGAATGTATGCCCATTCAGAAGACCTGCTTACAGACGCTATAAACCAGGTTAATAACATTAAAAATGTTGATTTTGTAGTTTTTACAGGGGACATGATTAATCATCCGAGTAAACCTCTTTTTGAGAAATTCCTCAAAAAAGCTAATGAACTTAAGTTTCCCTGGTTTTGTACCACCGGGAACCATGACCTGAGCGCTAAAAACCTTAGCAAACAGGATTTTATCGATATGCTAAAGAAAAATACAGGTTTAAATTCTGATAAAACCTACTACTCACTTAAAAAAGAAAATTTTGTATTCTTATTTATGGACGGCACAGACGAAATCAATAATACAGCAAACGGTTTTTTTACCCGGGATGAATTATCCTGGCTGGAAACCCGGCTTAAAGCAAACAGCGGTTCTTATATAGTTATTTTCCAGCACTATCCGGTGGTTGAACCTTTCAAATCAAACTCGCATAAAGTTTTAAACTCGGATAAATACCTGGAAATCATTGATAAATATGAAAACGTAATTGCTGTAATCACAGGGCATTATCATGCGACAAAAGTTAATGTAAGAAACAGGGTTGCGCATATATCTTCGCCTGCGCTGGTTCAGTATCCTAACGCGTTCAGGCTGATTACCCTTAAAAATATAGATGAATACGTGTTTATCTCTCTTAAGTTCCTGCCGGCAAACCTTGAAGACGTTAGAAATAAAAGTTTTCACCTGATAAATTCAGTAAAATTACACGCCGGTAGCGATAAAGACCAAAACTCAACCGTAATTCTTCATAAGCCGCTTAGCCATGAGTTGCTCAAGTGATGTCAATATATGTAATTTCAGCCCCGGGGTTTTTAAATATTAAAAAAATGCTTGACAAAATAGTTAAAATTATGATTTCCTAGTTGTAGCAAGGTTTGTGTTATAATAACACTTAATATTTATAATATTTTTACTAATAAAATCCTAACCATGTTTCTAAAACTTCATAAATTAATGTAACAGATTCCCTTTTTTGTTATATAGCATATATATTGAATATATAATTAATATATAAAATGGATTAAGTTTGCCGGGTTTTTCAAAAATAGGTCAAAATTTGTATTGAAAAGTGAATTAAAAATGTTTAATATAAAATAGTAAGAAATTTAAAGTCATATTTGATGTGAATTTTAATTTCTTGTGTCTAAGAACAGTCCTAGTTGTGTGTGTGTATACTAAAATAAAGGGTGTTTGAATGGTTAATAACTTAAACCAAGCTATTGAAATGGCTATTGACAAAAAGCTAGAACAGGGTGTATCAGGTTATGGTCAAGTAAAGGATTTAGTTAAGTATTCAAAGTACGGTTCTTTAAGAGGTTACAACCTGAGCTATTTAAATCATGCTCTTGAATCATTTGATTTTGATAGCACGGATATGATTGCAAGACAGCGTGATTTATACAATAACAAAGTTTATAACTTCATGAAAGTCAGGAAAACCCAGTGCAGGTTTAACCTGATCAAAATGTTCCGGCCGGGTGAAATCCTAAACTCGGTGATAAGCAACTAGATAACTTAGAGACCTCCGGGCAAGAAGGCTCTTCTTGAGTTGTTTATTTTTGCGTCCTTTTAAAGCAGTATCAAGAGGGTCTAGTATCCCGAAATTACTGTTTATCGGCTGGAAATTCGAATGAGCGGGATGAGTAATATAACCGCATAACGCACCAAGCATAGATACCTGTTTTAAACATAACATTTCTTTGTTATTTACCAGGTTTGAAGCGTTTATTCCCGCGATAAGCCCGGTTGCAATGGACTCGGTGTAACCTTCCACGCCGGTTATTTGTCCTGCAAAGAAAACATCTTCCCTGGTTTTTGCCTGCAAAAACCCGTTAAGTACAGAAGGGCTATGTATAAACGTATTTCTATGCATAACCCCGTACCTGGTAATTTCAGCGTTTTCCAGCCCGGGAATGCATCTTATAAGCTCATTTTGGGCAGGCCATTTTAAATTTGTCTGGAACCCTACCAGGTTATACAGGCTTGCTGCTTTGTTGTCCTGCCTGAGCTGGACAACAGCGTAATTTTTTCTTTCCGTCCTCGGGTCAATAAGTCCCACCGGCTTTAGCGGGCCATACCTGAGCGTGTCTTTTCCTCTTTTTGCAAGCACTTCTACCGGCAGGCACGATTCAAAGAACTTTGAATCTTTCTCGAACTCTTTTAGCTCAATCACAGGCGAATTAACCAGTTTTTTATAAAAAACCTCATATTCATCCCTGTCCATAGGGCAATTTATGTAAGCAGCTTCCCCTTTGTTGTATCTGCTTGCCCAAAAAGCCCTGTCAAAATTAATGGAATCCCTCTCAACAATCGGCGCAACCGCATCAAAAAAGTATAGGCCGGCCTTTCCTGTAAATTCCCGGATATTACGGGTTAAAGCCTCTGAGGTTAAAGGGCCGGAAGCAACGATTACAGGCCCGTTTTCCGGCAAGCCGGTTATTTCTTGGTGAATTATGTTTATTAACGGGTCCTGGTTAATTGCCCCGGTAACTTTTTGCGCAAATAACTCCCTGTCCACAGCAAGTGCGCTTCCCGCAGGAAGTGAGGTTTCATCCGCAAATTTAACCAGGTATGAACCAAGGACCCTTAATTCCTCTTTTAGAAGCCCGCTTGCAGAAGATAAATCATTTGAACCCAGGCTGTTACTGCATACAAGTTCTGCAAGATACTTAGTTGAATGTGCCCCTGTTGGTTTTTGAGGCCTCATTTCGTATAAGTCGACTTCTATACCGTTTTTTGCAAGCTGAAGAGCGGCTTCTGCGCCAGCTAATCCTCCTCCGATTACAGTTACTTTCTTCATTTATTTTGATAATAAGCTTATAAGTGAAATACTAATTTAATATCATATCATTAATAAATTTAATTAACCTGAATTACGAATTAGCCGAAAGGCAGGATACGACTGAGCAACATTTGTTTGCGAAGCGGGAGCGTAAAATGGTCCGGCTTTGTTGCGAAGCAGGCGGCGCTGTCCGCATTTTGCAGTGGAGCCTCTTTTCCACCTTTAGGGTGGCTGTGCGCGGCAGCGGGAGCTAAGGCAGTAGCTCATTCAGGGCTGATTTTGGCAAATGTTGCATACATGCAATTCGGGTTAGGTAGCAACTTGAGTTTATGATATATTTTTTGTGAAAAATTATGGAAATGAAATTATGACACAAAAAGATTGTTTGTTTTGCAAAATAGCCCAGGGAGCATTTAATACAGAATTTATAATTGAAACTGAGGATTATGTTTCTTTTAAGGATATAAGCCCTCAAGCCCCTGTACATGCCCTGGTGATTCCTAAAATACATTTTGACTCGTTAAACCGGATGCAGGAGCCCGAATTAATGGGAAAACTTCTTGAAGGAGCCAGACAAACCGCACAAAAGCTTGGTATTGAGGACAATTACAGGCTGGTCATTAATACAGGAGAAAAAGCAGGGCAAACAGTTTTCCACATTCATATCCATGTGCTTGGCGGAAGGGCAATGCAGTGGCCTCCGGGTTAAAATTTCCTGCCGTGAACGGTCTTTTTAAACTGCGATTGTAATTCGTAAATAACTATGTTATTCTTTCATATTAGACAAACTTAAAATTTAAATTATTTGTCGAAATTATAAATTGTATAAGGAAAAAACCTCATTGAAAGGGGGTTAGCAAGATTGGCTGAAATTGAAGTCGGTCAGAACGAGAGCATAGAAAGCGCGCTTAAGAGATTCAAGAAAAAAATCCAGAAAGCTGGTATTCTTTCCGAAGTAAAAAGAAGAGAAAGACACGAAAAGCCCAGCGTGAAAAAAAGACGCAAGTCAGAAGCTGCTCGAAAAAGACGTATTTAAAGAATTTATAAAAATTAGCTGCCGGTTTATCTGATTTTATTAAGCTAAACCAGGTCTCACCAGGTTTTAAGAAGACAGTTTACGGGAATTTTTTCAACATTCTTTACTCACACCTTTAAGAAAATTCTTTATGATTTTTGGCTGGTGCTCAAACTCCAAAAGAAATGAATCATGCCCGTAAGGGGCATCAATATTGCAGTAGGTAACTTCTTTACCCAGGCTCATCAGGGTTCTGGCGGTATCTTTTAATTCATTAGGAGGAAAAAGCCAGTCAGTAGAGAAGGACAAAAATAAAAACTTGGAATTAGTGTCTTTAAACGCATGTGCAAGTGAACCGTACTTCTGGTGCAGGTCAAAGTAGTCCATAGCTTTGGTTATAAACAGATAGCTATTCGCATCAAACCTGTCTACAAAACTTTTGCCCTGATGCCTAAGATAACTTTCCACCTGGAAGTTTATATCAAAGTTAAAATCAATTTTTGTCTTATCCTGAAGCCGTCTTCCAAATTTTTTATGCATGGATTCCTCGCTAAGATAGGTTATATGCGCAATCATCCTGGCAAGAGCAAGTCCTCTTGCCGGGACTTCGCCATTATAGTAGTCCCCATTGTTCCAGTTTGGGTCAAAGACTATTGCGTTTCTGCCGACTTCGTTAAAAGCGATGTTTTGAGCGGAAAGCCGGGTTGTTGTAGCAATTATAACAGCTGATTGAACAGCTTCAGGGTATTGTATAGCCCATTGCATTGCCTGCATTCCACCGAGTGAACCTCCTGCAGCGCAGAATAATGTTTCTATGCCAAGGTGGTCAATGAGTTTCTTCTGGACTTTGACCATATCCCCGACGGTTATAACCGGGAATTCAATCCCATAAGGCCTGTTCGTATCGGGATTAATCGAGGAGGGCCCTGTTGTTCCCTTACACCCGCCTAAAAAGTTCGAGCATATTACAAAATACCTGTCTGTATCAAAGGCTTTGCCCGGGCCAATTGCAGTATCCCACCAGCCGGGTTTTTTATCTTCAGATGAATGGTATCCGGCTGCGTGAGCATCACCTGAAAGTGCATGCAAGACCAGTATGGCATTATCTTTAGCCCGGTTAAGCTTGCCGTAAGTTTCGTATGCAACGGTTACAGGCCCAAATTCAATACCATTTTCAAGTCTTATTTTTTCTTCAAACGAAAAATATTTTGTTTCTACTATGCCTACTGATCCGGTTTGGATTTTCATTGTTCTTCCTGCAAAATTAAGTTTATAAAACAAATTTAATCCTTATCAGGTTAAATTTCAAGTAAAATACCGGAATTTATCTATTTAACCCGAATGACGGGTTAGCTAAAAATGAATTATAGCTTAGTATAATTTTAAAAATTTCTCAAAAATCTATATGGAATTGTTAAATTGCGAAGCGGGAGTGAAGAGCCGAAACAGCTGCGAGGAGCAGGTGTTGCAGGCTCAAACTCATTCTAAGGGC
>JANQEB010000202.1 GCA_028278605.1 Candidatus Gastranaerophilales bacterium | reverse complement strand
TCGATATCTTATCCTTCTGGTTTTAAATGTTTATTTCTTCTCATTTTCAACACCTTACCTTTCTTTATGCATTCAATATATATTCGCACTGATAAAGTATTGCAATTAAAAATTGAACTCGGCCTTTCTAAAATATTAAGTTTTGTAAAAACTACCACTTATTATATAAAAAACATAGCAAATATATATCACTTCATGTCTTTAAATATATATCAGGTTATATAAAATAGAGATATTTGGTTATGACAATTAGTAATCTTACAGGAATTCAGAACTATTTAAATTATTTTATGAACCCACAGGGTCAAACAAATTTTACTGGCAGCTATCAAACCAGCTTGTTCTCACAACCAACAACTTATAATTACGGATACAATTATAGCCAGCCAAATCCTTTTGGAATTATACAAAGCTTATTTAGTATATTCATGAACCCGTTTTTCATGATGATGATAAGCAATATGATGGCTAAGGCTCAAAACGACGCGGTTATAAACAAAGAGTTCCTTAAAATAAATACTGATGAAAATGAAGATATTTCTAAAGAGGAACTTACTTCTTACCTGCAGGAAAATTTTGGATTAAAAGAGGGTGCTAATGAATCTCTAATAGACGAGTTAATTGCAGAACTTTCTACTGAAATGCCTGAGGATAATAAAATAAATAAAGACGAATTTATTAAATATATTGATTTAAATCAGAATGGTGTTTTTGAGCGCTCAGAGATAAATGCTTTCAGAGAAAAAATGGGGCAAAAATCCCTTGATATTAATAATACAAGCGAGTTTCTTAAGATAAATACCGACTCTGATGAAAACATCACTAAAGAAGAACTTACCGAATACTTAAAAGATAACTACGGACTGAGCGATGATGTTGATGAAGCTTTAATTCAGGAATTAGTTGATGAGATTTCTTCTGACAGTGAACAGGATGGAAAAATAAATAAAAATGAATTCATCAAATACGTAGACGCTGATAAAGACGGAAAGCTTGAAGATTCAGAGCTTGAAGCTTTTAATAACAAGTTGCAGGAAGAAGCAGAAATAATAAACAATTCCAGTCAGTTCTTAAAAATAGATGCTGATAAAAATGAAAGTATTTCTAAAAACGAACTTATTAATCACCTGGAAAATAATTTCGGATTAAAAGCAAATGCAAATACAAAATTAACAGACTATATGATTGAACAATTAACTGAAAAGATTTCAGTTGATGGAAACAAGGAAATAAGCAAAGATGAATTTATGAAGTATGTAGACATAAACTCTGACGGCAAGCTTGACCAGTCAGAAATTAATAAACTCAATCAGGAATTACAATTAAACGCTACTACTTTAAATGACGCTAAAGTTAACAACAGTCGCGCTTATATAGCATATCACGGCAGCAGTCTTACACAATTTACAAGTTATTTTGGAAGTTACCACAATATAACAACCGCACTGAACAATGCTGTTAGCCAGGATAATTCAAGCAGGGATAAAGATGCCAGGGCAGACTTTATATCCAACGGCACATTAACCGCACATAAGATTTCTGATACAAAAACCGGAATCACATTAAATTCAAGCTCGTTAAGCGGAGCATTTAGAAGTCAATTCTCAGATTGCGATTATATGGTCCTTGATAAAACCTCAGGCGCGCTTATTATGGGCAAAGACGGCAATAACGACGGAAATCTTACCGGCAGTGAAATTAAAGGAATTATTAACAATCCTTACTTTTATAAAATAGCTTCCCCGTTAACCTTTGACTTAAATGGAGATGGCAAAGTTGGAACAACCGGTGTTGAAAAAGAGTTTGACCTTGACGGAGACGGCAAAGTTGACAAGACAGCCTGGGCAGCGGCAGGGGATGGAGTCCTTGCATTCGACGCTGACGGAGACGGCAAAGTCGGCGAAGACGGCAAAGAGCTCTTTGGTAATAACACCGATATAGACGGAGACGGCAAAGTTGACGGACATAAAAACGGATTTGACGCCCTTAAGGCCCTTGCGGAAAAATTCCTCGGCAAAGAAGCAGTAGCTGACGGCAAACTTGATGCTAAAGAGATTAAAGCTCTTGAAGAAAAAGCAAACCTCACAATGTTAGTTGATGACGCGCAAAAGTCGCTTACAGAGCTTGGAATTACAGAACTTAGCCTTGGATACGAAGAGTCTGACAAAGTGGATGAAAATGGAAACGAGCACAGACAAGTTGGCGAAGGCTTTGTTATAAACGGCGAGAAAGCTAAAGTTAACGATGTATGGTTTAAGTACATCCAAGGTTAATAAAAAATTTGATAATAAAAAGAGCGGGGGTCTTAAGACCCCCGCTCTTTTTATCGAAAAGAACTCCTCGGAGTTATTCTGATTTTCTTAAGAATTCAGGAATATCAAGCATTGAGCTTGCTGCTTCCTGGGTGTTTTTCTTTTTAAATGAGCTATCTTTGCTGTTTCCTGATGAATAGAACATTGAAAACGGGTCTTCAGCTTTTTTCTGGCCGTTTTGAGGCTGAAGGTCAAAACCTGTAGCAATAACAGTTATTTGGACTTCACCCTGGATTCTGTCATCAACTACTGCGCCAAAGATTACTATTGCATCTTCAAGAACTGAATTATGGATAATCTCAGCTGCTTCATAAACCTCGTGGATTGTCATATCGGAACCGCCGGTGATGTTGAAGATAACACCGCTTGCTCCCTGGATTGAAGTTTCAAGCAGTGGTGAATTTACGGCAATTCTCGCTGCTTCCAGGGCTCTTCCTTCGCCGCTTCCACGGCCAATGCCCATAAGAGCTGATCCTGACATTTGCATTACTGATTTAACGTCCGCGAAGTCAACGTTTATAAGGCCTGGGACCGTGATTATATCGCAAATTCCCTGGACACCGCGCAGAAGAATCTCATCTACCACGTAGAAAGCCTCTCTCATTGTTGTTCTTCTTTCCACTACTTCGATCAGCTTGTCGTTAGGAACAACAATAAGGCTGTCAACGCTTTCTTTTAGCTGTTCAAGCCCCTGGCCGGCCTGGTTCATCCTGCGGCGGCCTTCAAAGCTGAAAGGTTTTGTAACAACACCAACAGTAAGAGCTCCTAGTTCTTTTGCGATCTGGGCAACAATTGGCGCCGCGCCTGTACCTGTTCCACCGCCCATTCCTGCTGTAATAAACACCATATCAGCTCCGTCAAGAGCTACCATAATATCATCACGGCTTTCCTGAGCTGCTTTTTCGCCTTTTGTCGGGTCTCCTCCCGCTCCCAGCCCGCTTGTTAGTTTTTCTCCAATCTGGATTCTGTTGCCGGCGTTAGACATATGCAGCACCTGGGAATCAGTGTTAACTGCCCAGAAGTCAACACTTGCAAGTCCGGAAGCGATCATTCTGTTAACAGCATTTCCGCCACCGCCGCCAACTCCTACTACTTTAATGTTTGCCTGGCCTGCCATCATTTCTCTTTCGCGAGAAACTGCAAGGCTTTCATTTAAACCTGTTGTTGAATTAGAATTGCTGCTCACTTATTTTTAACCTCTTCGCTTATTACTTACTTTATCAGGATATAAAGGTAAAATTAATTTAATTGCCTTTGATTACCAATATCTTAACACTTAAATACAGAATTTAAACAACCTGAAAGGAATTTAAACGTTAATGCCCGGATCAGTTTGTAGGACTTTCTCAGTTAATTTGTGGTTAGTATAGCAAAAAAAATTAAAATCATTAAATATTTGCCTGAGCAAACCGTTGCAGGAATTAATCTTTGTATTGCTTTAACTGAGGTTGTTTTAAGAAAGCGTGCGTATTTTATTTTTTTAAAAAAATGTAAATTTTTGTAAATTTTTTGCTTAGTTGTTACTCACCTGTTGATATTGACTAAAGAATTTGCTTATTTGATAATTTATTAAGTAAAATGGCGACATAGCCAAGTGGTAAGGCCGGGGTCTGCAAAACCTCTATCCCCAGTTCGAATCTGGGTGTCGCCTTTTTTTAATGCCTGATTTTGTAATGACGTTATGGTCTTTACACGGCAAGTTTTTATACTAAATTTCCAGGTCCTTAAATATCAAAAGTTCATAAGGCTCATATCCCAGGGCTTTTGCCAGTTTTTCAACCATATCAAGAGTAGGAGAAGAAATACCTCTTTCAATTGCACTTATCGTTGTAGAAGCTGTACTGGCTAATTCAGCGAGATTTTCCTGTGACCAATCACGTTTGATTCTCTCGAATTTAATTCTTTTACCAAATTTATGTGTTAAATTATTTTTTTCTGCATTCATTCCATTATTATGTAATATTGACATTATAATTTCTATTACATATAATGTTAAATATGCAAAATAATGGAATTCATACATTGAAAAAATAATGAGGCAGAATAATGAAAGAAAGACTTGAAGAGATAGAAAAATACAAAAATTATACCGTCTCTGAATTAGGTGATATAGAAAGTTTTTATAAGTTATTTGACCTGATAGATGACGAAGAGTTACTCAAAGCGTATGTTTTCAAAAATATCATTGAATCGCAGCGGTATAGGTTAAGAAAAATTTTGAAATTTATGCAAAAAATAGATAAATTAACATTTTGAATCCTTCAATTATTAGCCTGGCCAGTGCATAACAACAAAAAACCAATTTTGCAAGTTATGCGCTTGTCTTAATTTAGGTTAAAATACATATAGAGGAATGGCCTTATTTATTTAAAATTTGAAATGCAAAAAATTTTAGAAATAAATAACTTAAATATTAGCTTCAGGCTTGAGGAAGAACTATTCAGAGCAGTCCATAATGTAAATTTATCTTTAGAAAAGGGCAAAGTTTTAGGTATTGTAGGCGAATCCGGCTGCGGAAAGTCAGTTACAGCAATGTCTGTGCTAAAGCTGCTTGCTTCTAACGCAGTAATTGAATCAGGGGAAATTTTATACAACGGCAAAAACCTTATTGATCTACCTGAAAAAGAGTTCCAGCGAATAAGAGGCAGCAAGATTGCGTTAATTCCACAGGACCCGCTGAATTCCCTGAACCCGCTTTATACGGTTGGAGACCAGATAATGGAGAGTATCAGGTTTCATAGTAAGGTTTCAAAAAAAGAAGCCGGGAGGCTTGCTATAAATGCACTAAAAGACGTTAAAATCCCTGAGGCTGAAAATAGGTTAAAAGAATACCCGCATCAATTTTCCGGAGGGATGTGCCAGAGAGTTCTAATAGCAATGGCGCTGTCTTGTAACCCGGAAATCATAATTGCGGATGAACCTACAACAGCTCTTGATGTTACGGTTCAAGCGCAGGTTCTGGATTTAATACGTGAAATCCAACGACAAAGAAATACTTCGCTGATATTTATAACCCATGACCTGGGAGTTGTAGCGGAATTTTGTGATTATATCGCTGTAATGTACGCCGGCAGGATCGTGGAATATTCAGATGTGCGCTCTATCTTTAAGAATCCGCTTCATCCATATACAAAAGGGCTGATGGAATCCCTGCCTTCCGGGCAAAAAGGTGAGCTAAAAGTCATAAAAGGGCAGCCACCATCAATTACAGAAGATATTTCCGGTTGTGTTTTCCATCCAAGATGCCAGGATAGGCTGGAATTTTGCCATAGAACAGAGCCTGGCCTGGCTGAAAATCAGAAAAACCACCTGGTTAGCTGTTATTTGTATTCCTAATTTTAAGATTTCTACACTATTAACGCTGTATGAATACTAACAATCAAGTTTTTCAACGTTTTATACTGACATTTATTATTAATATCATTATATAAGCCTGGTTTATTGATACTCAGGAATGATATTCAGTAAATTTCAACTGAAATATTGACAGTAAATCTTGGAACAAATAATATTAATAAACACGCACTTCGTAATAGAATGAGTTACGAAAAGCCTTCAAAGTCAGCAAAGCTAACTTTCCAGCTTTTCTTTACTCCTACCTTACGCGCCGGTGTAGCTCAACGGTAGAGCAACGGTTTTGTAAACCGTAGGTTGCGGGTTCGAATCCCATCACCGGCTTATTCATTAAAAATTAATTTATCTGCCATCCTGAACACTGAAACAAGTTCAGCACAAGCTCCTCAACACAAATGGAAT
Organism: Candidatus Gastranaerophilales bacterium; assembly: GCA_028278605.1. Lineage (GTDB taxonomy): Bacteria > Cyanobacteriota > Vampirovibrionia > Gastranaerophilales > UBA9971 > JANQEB01. The sequence continues at coordinate 250 of JANQEB010000202.1, read as the reverse complement.
AAATGACGAATAAATAAGGGTAGGTGCCCGAGTGGCTAAAGGGGGTGGACTGTAAATCCACTAGCGAAAGCTTACGTTGGTTCGAATCCAACCCTGCCCATTCTATTGTACAAGACAGTCCTCTGGCTAATATGCCAAAGGGCTTTTTGTATATAGGTTTTTTTCCAATTTTGAATTTTGGAAAGCTGGCATAAATCTATAACCTGTGCGGGATTGAGGCTGTTTTTTCAATTTGAGACGAATTGGAAAA
>JANQEB010000077.1 GCA_028278605.1 Candidatus Gastranaerophilales bacterium | reverse complement strand
CTTTAGTAATATCTAAAGTTTTAGTTGGTGTAACAAGCGATAAATCTATATTGTTATCAAATATGATTTTTCCCCAGACATCAAGGACTTCATTTACCTTGGACTCATCATTAACATTTGCAGTTAACTTATTAGAATCACCTACAATTTTATCCCAAACATAATCTACAGCTTCATTTCCTGCGATGGAAGCAACAGTAGTTGCAGCTAAAAGGCCGAGTGCTCCTGCCCAGCCAACAGGAGTTCCGCATATTGCTACAGTAGCAGCGCCAACACCAATAGCTGCTACTGTACCTGCTAATGAAGACCAGAAAGCCTGTGACTCAGACTCTCCACCTATATAATGATCTGTTAAATAATCTATCCCCAGGCCTAATAATGGCAGGCCTGAGGCCGCTTCTTTCATAACAAATTTTAAGCCTGCCCCACACCTTGAGGCTATAGCTGATGGAGTTAATATTTCAGCAAAATCCACTCCTTTGTTTAATGTAATAAAATCATTAACGTTATTTTTAATTATATTATCTAATTGGTTTCCGCCTGGAATGTTGTCTAAAGGGTTATAAGTTCCATCAACAGAGGCATTTTGACTAAAAAAGTCAACAAACTCTGATGCTGTAACATCTGCTTGGCTTATTAAGTTATCCAGATTATTTACTGTATTCGTATGAAGTAGCCTGTCTTGATACATATTAAACAGAGTGTTTTCATACATTGATTGAGAAATTTTGGAATCTATTTCGTATATATCTAGTCCGGAAAATTTACTTATTCCAGAGACTTCATCTAAAAAGCCTGTTCTATAGTTATTTACGTATATATCGTCAATTGATTGCTGTATAGCAACTTTATCAAATGATGTTAAACCCAGGTCTAATTCTATTTTCTCAATAAAAAGGTTATCAAGAGTAACTTTTAATTGTTTTGTTGTAACTCCCTGACCAAAGGAAGTTGGAAAATTTTTCGTTAATTCTCCTGAAATGCTTATGTTTCCCTGATCATCTGTATTTATCTGATCAACGCCAAAAAAAGTTTCATTTACGTTAGACATACTTAACGACTCCTCATTATATTTTTACTTCATTTCACACGTATTTTTTATTTTCTCAGTTAAACTTGAATAAGCACTTAAAAGCCTGTTATTGTAACTTTTATATGCCTCTTTTAAAGCAAATTTTTCTAAAACTCTTCTTGAAACTATATGAAATTCAGTTATTTCTGTGTTGCATATAGTTTCTTTTTTTGCAATTTTATTTTCGATAATCCTGCTTGTAAGAAGATATACTAATCTGGATTCGCTATCATAAAATTTAGGATTATTAAATATAAAATCATAACCTTGCTTTTCTTTTTCTGCACAATAATCTTTTAAAGAAAAATACCAATTTAATATTTTTTCAAATCTTGCAACTTCTTCATTCGAAAAATATCCTTTATGTTTCTTTAAGAGAAGATAACGTTGATTTGAATAAGTAAAAGCTATATTAGAGGTAAAAATTTTAAATCTTAATTTTTTAAAATTATTATCTTCTAATTTATGTTTGTTTGCCATTTTTTCAAGCTGATAATACATTTCATCTGTAAAAGATAACAAATAGGTTAAATTAGCTTGTTTTGCAGTTATTTTTCCATCCACATAATTATTTATTATTGAATTATAAAGTTTATCAAATTCTTGGTATCGGTTCATATACCACCACATCTGGGCTTCTGCATCATCTTCAGGTAAGTATTTTACTCCTGTATAATGTAATTTATCTTTAATAGCCCTTAATGGTACT
>JANQEB010000014.1 GCA_028278605.1 Candidatus Gastranaerophilales bacterium | reverse complement strand
TAGTGCACAGTTAAGTAAATTTTATAGAATCGTCATTCTGAGCCGCCTCCCGCCATAGGCGGGGCGGGCGAAGAATCTCATTACCTGAGATCCTTCGGCAAGCCTCAGGATGACGGACAAAATTAATTTAATTTAACGCTAGTCCGACCTTTGACTAATTTTTTTAATCTCTTCAAGTATTTCATCCTGTATTTTTTTTGTTCCTGCAATTTCTCTACGCATTTCTTCCATTCTAGCTTCTATTTCCCTTGTTTTTTTAGACTTTGGCAAAACACTCTTAATTTTTCTTTTTAATGATAAAGTCCATGCCTGAAACGAAGAATAGCCTGATTTTACTTGCTTAGGAATAACAGCATCAGCAATTCTTTTTTTTACGTTGCTTATACCTTTTGCCAGCTTGCCTAAATTTTCCAGGTCGCGGCTGGGCAGTAATTGAATAAAGCGATTCATGAATTTTGGAACATCAGAGAAAGCAACATAATAATATACATCTGGATTTCCATAATGACCGTAATGTACAATATTAGGACTACTTTCTGCAAAGGCCTGTGCTGCTGTTCTATAATAAAAACCGGTTAGATCTGCAATCCTTTACACTTTACTTTTTCTTGTAAAAACATGCAAAGATAAAAAATTGCTATTTTAACTAAGATTTATTTCACCGATTAACGACCAGATAGAAGTTTGTTTTATGTGGACATTAACAAGTGTTCCCACCAGGTCTTTATCACCGGGAAAATGTGCAATTTTATTTGCCCTGGTCCTTCCGGTAAGCGTAATTTTACCGTCATCCTCCTTAAAACCTTCCACCAGTACCTCAAGAGTCTTGCCAATATACTTTTCCTGGGATTTTTGGACTGTTTCCCTGACTTTTTTATTTAAAATATTCAGCCGGCGTTTTTTTTCATCATATGGTAACTGGTCTTTCCAGACTGCTGCGGGGGTTTGCTTTCTGGGGGAATACGCCGCTGTATTGCAATGGTCAAAGGTAACTTCGTCAAGCATGGATAAAGTTTGTTCAAACTGTTCCTCTGTTTCCCCGGGAAAACCCGCTATAAAGTCGGAAGTCAGACCAACACCAGGCATTTCTTTTCGGATTTTTTTTATGAGTTCAAGGTATTCTTCTCTTGTATAAGGCCGCCTCATGCGTTTTAAGACTTCTGTACTGCCGGACTGCATTGGTATATGGAAATACTCGCAGACTTTACCAAGTTCTTTGACATTATAAATGAGTTCATCTGTAATATCAGCCGGATGCGAAGTTACAAAGCGGATTCTGGCAATTTCATCTATGTTATTAAGCTCTTTAAGAAGGTTAGCAAGGTTGATACCAGGATTATCTATGTCATTACCGTAAGAATCAACGGTTTGTCCCAGCAGGATTATTTCCTTAAAACCTTCTGAGGCAATTTGCCGGGCTTCCTTGATAATATCCCCGGGCATTCTGCTTCGTTGTCTTCCCCTTGTGTAAGGGACCACGCAGTATGTGCAGAAATAATCACACCCTTCAATTATGGGCAGCCAGGCAGAAACCCCTTCTTTCCTGCTGGGGACTGAACTGTCCTGCATATGTACCGGTTTTTGAAGTACCGAGCATACTCTTTCTTGGTTTTCAAGCTTTTCCAGCAACAACGGAAGCTCGTTTATATTCTGCGTGCCAAAGACCAGGTCAACCTGCGGGGCTTTTGCAAAAACCTTTTGCTTTGTCTGCTGGGCAACACAACCGCACATTGCGATTTTTACAGCCGGGTTCTTTTGCTTCAGCTTTTTCCATACTCCAAGATAGCTGTAAGCTTTGTTTTCTGACATTGCCCGGATGCTGCATGTATTCATTATAAGCAAGGACGAGTCTTCCGGACTGAATTTTTCTTCATAACCAAGATTTTCCAGGATTCCTGAGATTTTTTCAGAATCCGATTTATTCATCTGGCAGCCTAATGTCTCTATATAAAATGTTTTACTGTACATACAAAAAAAATGAATCTTAACCTTGCAATATCTTACAATAAAAAGGTTTTAGAAATGAGTAATCCGGATCATATTTTGTAATTAACCTAAATTGCTAAATGGTTTTAAAGGTTACAATAATTATTCGCCCGCACCCGGGAAAAGTAGTTTTGACAGGTTATACCCGTAAAAGACCAGCAGGATTCCTGCTATATTACTGATTGCAACATTGAAAACCAGCATAGAAATCTCACCGTTTCTGAAAAGGTGAAAATTTTCCAGCGCAAAAGTGGAAAATGTGGTAAAAGCTCCTAAAAATCCTGCAAAAACAAAGAGCCTGGTGTTGTTTCCCAGCTCTAAAGCGCTAAATACCCCCCATAATATACCGATCAGCAAACACCCTATCAGGTTAACCGCTATGGTCCCCCATGTAAAGCCCGCCCCTGTGATTTTGAATGTTATTTCCGATACCGCAAACCGTAGTAGGGTTCCAGCTGCGCCTCCGGCTGCTATAAATAAAAGGCTCTGCATTTTAACGGATTCCTCTCAGGTACTCGGCGCTTTGCTCAGGGATGGCAATATTAATAAACATGCCGGTCCCCAGTTCAAAACCGGCCATAATTGTCATTTTGGGGATTAACTCCATATGCCAGTGGAAAAATTCTTCTGTGTCCTGCCGGGTCGGCGAGGTATGTATAAAATAGTTATATGGCGGATTATCCAGCCCCATATAAATTTTGTATAAAACGGTTTTCCAGGCCTCAGACAGGCCTTTAAGCTGTTTTGCAGTCAGTTTATGGTAGGAATCACTGTGGAATTTTGGTATTAACCACGTTTCAAAAGGGGATCTGGAAGCATAGGGAGCAAAAGAGAGAAATTCTTCATTTTCATAGATTATTCTTGACCGGTCTTTCAGCTCATTATCTATCATATCGCAGTAAATACAACTTTTATTCTCTTTATAATACTGCTTTGCTCCCTCAATTTCGGCTTGTATTACCGGTGGAACTATAGGAGTAGCTATAATCTGGCTGTGAGGATGCTCAAGACTGGCGCCGGCCTGGCTTCCATTGTTTTTAAACATTGCTATGTATTTAATGGAAGGTTCTTTACTCAGCTCAATGTATCTTTCTTTATAAGCCTTTAGAAGCAGTTCTATCTGCTGTATGGGAAATAAAGCGGTATTAAGAGTATGGTGAGGCGATTCTATTACGACTTCAGCAAGACCGCGGGCGTAACAGCATACCTGTAAATGGTTGTCATCCTGCATACAGAACTCTTCATTAAGGTTTAGTGCGGAAAATTTGTTTGTAACCACTCTTAAGCTCCAGCCCGGCGTATTTGCGGCACCCGGTTTTTCCCTGTAAACCAGGACTTCAGGAGGGGTGGTATGTTCATTTTCGTAACAGAAAAAACATTCGGGGTCATGGTTTTTTCCGCCGAAAAAAGGTGTGGCATCCAATGAAGGTTTATGCGGGCGCTGTGCCCTTTCCGTTGCTATTATAGTCCATTCCCCGGTTATGGGGTTTCTTCGCATTTCAGGCATTGGTAAAATACTTGTTTGTTAACCTATGTACTTAGCATAACACTCTCAATTAAGCATGTCATATTCTAAAACATATTGAAAAATAAGAAAAAACTGGAGTTAAGAAATATTAAGCTTAAAAACCTATCTAATCAAGGATTTTTACATTTAGTGAAAAATTTTTTAAAATAACAGTAAATTTTTTAACTTCATATGTTTTATCAAATCAGAAATAAAAAATAAGTTAAATAAATTTTAAAAATAAGGAGAATTTAGTATGGTAAGTAGTATAGGATTTGGAAACAGCTGGCAGGATGTTAAATTAGCTCCGCTAACATTAGAAAGCGCGGCTGCACCGCATGTAAATAACGCAACAGTTACAGGCAAAAGCGGAAACCCTATCCCGGCTGCCGGAATGTCATTAGAAGAAGCTCTTTATGGCAGACCAAAAAAAGAAAGCCATCCTATACGTAATACCCTGTTAGGATTACTGGGACTGGGAGCTGTAGGAACCGGTATGTTCCTCGGCGCTAAGCATTATGGCGTAAAAAGCGGCAGCGAATTTATTAGTAAAAATAGTGAAAGAATAGTAAATAAAACGAGAGCCTGGATCATTGATCCTTTTAAGAAACACGTTATTAACCGTGTAAAAGGCTGGTTCGGAAACAAAAATGCAGCTGATACAGCAAAAAATGAAGCTGCTGATAATGTTCCAGGCGGACCCGAAAAAACAGGTTCTTTAGTTGAAAAACTTTGGTCTAAAAGGCCTTCCTGGCTAGGAGGATCCTCTAAGTCGAATCCCGCTTAAAAAGGATAATCCTTAAGCTAAAAAATATAAAAAGAAACGGTGTTTTCAAAATGCCGTTTCTTTTTATTTGCAACTTTCTTAAAATAAGTTCAAATAACCCTGTTTGGGACTGGAAAACGGATTTGAAATATGAAAAAATATAAATAGAAAAAACCCTTGTGCGGTCGTATCGTTTTGATCCTACAAATGTTTTGAATAGGGAGCTCTATCTCCAGACACAGTGCCGTATGCCTGAGCTGAATCAGTAAACGAAAACCTGTGCGGGGGGGCACCCACCTGGTGAACAAACCGGGTTTCAAAACCTCGGCTGTGCAGGGGCTTTTTAAATATTTGCCTGGTTCTTGCTCTATAGCTATCTGCCTGTCCAGACAGGAGGCCGTTTTTCAAGAAAGCTCCTTATGCCTTCTTGTGCATCTTCAAGCTGCATAAGCTTTTCCAGGTATATATTTTCTGAAAATTCAAGCTTTTTTCTCAATTCGTGGTAATGCAGCCTTTTATATGCTTTTAACGTGGTTTTTATGACGCTTGGGCTGTTTGATGTTATTGAATCCACAAACTTTTGAGCTTCAGTATCAAACTTCTCTTCCGGGAAAACGTGGTTTACCAGGCCAGAGATCATTGCTTCCCGGGCAGAAAGCTTATTTGCGGTTAAAATCATTTCAAGGGATTTTTTGTGCCCTGCTATGTAAGGTAAATACACCAGAGAAACAGGAGGATAGCAGCCAAGTTTGATTTCCGGCTGGGAAAAATACGCTTCCTGTGATGCAAGGGCAAAATCACAAAATAGCGCAAGTTCACACCCCCCACCAATACAGGCTGATTTAACAAGGCTTATTGTGGGAACTTCAAGATAGAGCATTTTGAAAAATATATTATGAAAAGCCCTTAGAGTCCGGCTAATATTTTCCCTGGAATGATCAGATATATTTACCCCTGCAGAAAACGCTTTTTGAGCTGACTCAATTGTTATTACTTTGATGTCAGTTTCGTGTTTGATTTTATCTAAGACGCATGAGAAGCTTTCGAGGTCTTCTACGTCGAAAATATTTAACGGGGGTTTTGAGAGAATTATTTTTGCCTGATAATCGTTTATGGATAGCGCTATATTGTTCATTAGATACCTCAAGCTTGACCATGAATATTGATGATAGTATATTAAATATACTTTAATTTAAAGAGAATTTTGGGCTTGTGGCGCAGCGGTAGCGCAGCGGACTCATAATCCGTTGGTCGCTGGTTCGAATCCAGCCAGGCCCATTGACTTTCAGAGATCGCAGTACCGGCAATGTTGCACAAAAGTTGCACAAAATTATAAAAAACGGTACGAAATAAATCATAAATTTCAACAAAAACCGGGCAATTTAAGGCCGGTTTTTTGTTAATCTAATTTTTTGCTGGCAAAGTATTACTTAAGTTTAATGCCCCAATCTTCATCAAATTTTATCCTTAGTATATGTTTTTTCCAATTTTGAATTTTGGGAAGCTGGCATAACTCTGCAACCTGTGCGGGATTGAGGCTGTTTTTTCAGTTTGAGACGAATTGGAAAAAACGGAAAAAAATTGGAAAGGAATTGGAAACGAGAATTTTTTCGCAAACCGCCTCTATCCTTTAACACGTCTATAATAGA
>JANQEB010000287.1 GCA_028278605.1 Candidatus Gastranaerophilales bacterium | reverse complement strand
GAGTATTTCTATTCGATTAATGATGTTGTCATAATTGCCTCCTCGTTACATTTACGACAACACTATCATCTATACTTTATTTCTTTTCAAACACTCTCTAAGCTAAACTTCAAGTTGATAAAAATAATGAAATTATAGTAAGCACACAGGTTTTAGGTGAGATATTTAATGTGCTTTCAACAAAATAACTCGAGTTAATTAATTTAAAAAATTTTTAAAAATGAGCGAAACCCCTATTAGGTAATAACTAATGGGGGCTCCATAAAGCGTGGATATTAAAAGTAAAAACAATTATCGTTATTTTGACTGCCTTATAATAGCTTCCGCAATAGAAAATAAATGTTCAATTCTTTATACGGAAGACTTGCATAATGAACATATTATCAAGCATAAAGATTACAAGATTAAAATAATTAATCCATATAGATAAAGTTCTATAAAACCCCTTTTGTGGAAGGAATAACGTCAAAATGCTCCCGGTCTATGCTGCAAGCTATTCTTAATGCCCTTGCAAACGACTTGAACACCGATTCTATCTTGTGATGGGTATCCTCTCCATCAAGAAGTTTTATGTGAATTGTCATTTTGGCAGTATTAGCAAAACTGGTGAAAAAATGCCTGGTAAGGATGGTTTCAAAGTCGCTAACCTTTTCTTCGGGTAATGGAACGTCAAACCCGCAGAATGGACGTCCGCTAATGTCTATGGAAGTTAATGCAAGAGCTTCGTCCATAGGGACTATGGTGTATCCATAGCGTTTAATCCCTTTTTTATCGCCAAGAGCTTCCAGAAACGCCTGCCCAAGCGAAAGAGAAACGTCTTCTACTATATGGTGCGGGTCTTTATCCAGAGAAACCGCTTTTATGTCCAGGTCAAAATAGCCGTGAGAAGCCAGCTGGGCCAGCATGTGGTCAAGAAAGTTTATACCTGTTGAAATATTCCTGCTGTCTGTACCGTCAAGGTTCAGAGATATATTTATTTGAGTTTCATTTGTTTTTCGCTCAACAGTGCTCTTGCGCATATTCATCTCCATAAAATTATTTTATCCGGGCCTGCTCACAGTTTTTTAACAATTGTACTATATCTTCGGTATTTTCCAGAACATCAACAGCCCCATGAGCAAGTAAAGCCCTTCTCAGCTCTTCGCCTTTTTCCTGCGGAGGAAGCACGCCCACCCCTTTAACCCCTGCCTGTCTTGCCGAAAACATATCATCAACAGTATCTCCAAGAAAGAAAACCTCTTTTGGTCGTGTTATGCGCACTATCTGGTGAACTCCCCACGGGTCGGGTTTACCCTTGCCTTTTGGCGGGTCTTCCATTGTTATAACAGGGCAGAAAAACTGCCCGATGTCCCATCTTTTTAATACATACTCAGCTTCGAGTTTTGGCCTTCCCGTAAAAATCGCCATGTCATATTTTTGGGATAATTCAGCGAGAGTTTGCCGTGAAATCAGGAGCTTCTCGTTAAGGATAAACCCGTCTCCATTGTTTCCCCAGTATAATTCCTGGAACTTTTCGATTAATTCCTGGAAACTAACACTGATACCCTCTTTTTCCAGCAGGTAATATGTTAAATCCCAGTCATTATTAAGCCCGCCCCGGTTTTTTGCCATTTGGACAGCTTCAGGTGTCAGGGTTTTACCGGAAAATTTTTCATAAGTTCCTCTTATGGCCAGTCTGTAAGAGTTGCTTGTGTCTACAATTACCCCGTCCATGTCAAATATAATTAAATCACGCGGCTTAAGGCTTTCCAGTATATATTCTGTGTTTTCCACGTCAGGAAGCGCGATTCTCATACAATTTTCAAGATACTGGGCATTTCCAAAGTTTTTAACCCTGATTCCCGTGTTTAAAAGCTTTTTGTAGATAAAATCTGTCCTTTCTCCAAAATCGGCGAGCACAAAATTGGCGCTACTGGGGTAAACCTTCTCTGCTATATCAGAAAACCCCTCAGTAAGCAGCGCTTTTGATTCATTAACCCTGGAAATGCAGTAAGTTAAGTGGTTTATGTCATCCAATGCCGCGCATGCCGCTTTTACCGCCAGATTGTTTACACTGTATGGGCTTATTACTTTTTTAATATGTTTTAAATTTTCTTCGGCAGAAATTAAATATCCGAACCTTAGCCCTGCCAGCGCAAAGTCTTTGGACATTGAGCGGGCTATAAGTATGTTCGGATAAGTTTCTACCAGGTCAATAAAGGTTTCACCCGCATAATTAGCATAGGTTTCATCAATCAGAACATATATTCCACTTGCCGCATTAAGGATTTTGATTAATTCCTGCCTGGCAATGGATTCGCCTGTAGGGTTATTCGGGGTGGTTATGATTATTAATTTTGTTTTCTCATCAATATTATTTATCAACTCTTGCGTGGGAAATATCCATTTCTCTGCGTAAGGGACTTCTTTGTACTCGCAACCGAGAGCCCTGGCATAGATTTTTGGCATTGCAAAAGTCGGCGTAACGGTTAAAACAGAGTCCTCCGGCTCGACAAAAGTGTTAAAAACGCAACTGATAGCTTCATCCGCGCCGTTAGCAGGCAGTATCATGCCGGTCTTTAAGTTGTTGAAAGCGGCGAGTTTTGTGAGGATTTCGCCGTATGCCGGGTAGAACTTTATGTCCTTGTCTGTGATACCCTGCAAAGCAGCCATGACTTTAGGGGAAGGCCCCATCGTGTTTTCATTGGAATCAAGCTTTAACCTGATGTCGTCAGGGTAAAGCGGAATTTCATACGCCCGGGCGTCTATGATACTTTTTCTTGGTGAAGTCATGTTTAAATTTCTGTTTGCATATAATTATAAGGAGTTATAATTAATTTTACCGGATAAATTTTTCAAAACCAGCTTGTTTTTATTTAATTCTGCTCTTGCCGGAAAAAATCCTAATAATCTTCTCTTATTTAACTCGAATTGCTAATTAATTTTCCTTATGTCATTGCGAGGAGTGCACAAACCCTTCGCTGAAGGGTTTGTGCCCGACGTGGCAATCCATATAACTGAAATGTTTTTATGGATTGCGGAAGCCTGGCTGAGCGAAGCCGAAGTATCGTTTCACTCCTCGCAATGACGGTTTTGGCTAATTAGCAACTCAAGTTTATTTATTCTTTTTGACTCATTTATTTTTGACGTTGGATTGTCTTTCGTATATTATTAACTGGACTATAAATGTTAATAGTTTTATGGGAAACAGCTATGATCTCTACAAGTGATTTTAAAACAGGTTTAACAATAGAGCTTGACGGAAGTGTCTGGGCAATTGTTGAATTCCTGCACGTAAAACCCGGTAAAGGCTCAGCTTTTGTCAGGTCAAAGCTTAAAAACGTCGAAACCGGTAACGTAATGGAAAAAACCTTCAGGGCAGGCGAAAAAGTTCCAAGGGCAATAGTTGACAGAAGAGATATGCAATACCTCTACAGCAGCGGCGAAGATGAATATGTGTTTATGGACAATGAATCCTATGACCAGATCACTATTTCCGCTGATCAGATGGGGGAGGGAATCAAGTATTTAAAGGAAAATATTAATGTAACAGTTTTAAAATACCAGGAAAAAATTATCGGTATCGACCTTCCTAATGTTGTTGAACTTGAAGTAACCGACACCCCCCCTGGTGAAAAAGGAGATACAGCTTCCGGAGGCACAAAACCTGCCACAGTAGAAACCGGGGCAGTAGTCCAGGTACCGTTCTTTGTAAAAAACGGCGATGTAATAAGGGTTGATACCAGGACAAACACATATTTGGACAGAGCTTGAGTATAAAGAGGAATTATAAATGAAAATGGAATTTGATTATATTGAAAAACTTGTAGAGCTGGTCTCTAAAAACGAACTTACTGAGCTATCAGTAGAAGACGGCGAAAAAGCAGTCATAATAAGAAAAGAAAAAGAATTAATCACAACACAGGCTGCGCCGGTTGCAGCACCAATAGCTGCTCCTGCAGCAGCAGCGCCAACGCCAAAAGCAGAAGCAGCGCCAAAACCGGAAGCAGTTGAAGAGTCAGCAAACCAGGTTAAAGTAACTTCCCCAATGGTAGGCACTTTCTATAAATCACCTTCACCGGACGCTGCTGCTTTTGTGGAAGTCGGAAAAAACATCAGCACAGGCCAGGTAGTCTGCATTATCGAAGCAATGAAGCTCATGAATGAAATCGAGTCAGAAGTCTCCGGCAAAGTTGTAAAAATCTGCGTGGAAGACGGCCAGCCGGTCGAATTTGGCCAAACATTAATGGTAATTGAACCTTAAAAGGAAAAGAGTCATTATGATAAAAAAACTTCTTATAGCTAACAGGGGCGAAATCGCGGTAAGAATCATCCGTGCGTGTAAAGAACTTGGGATTTCCACAGTATCCGTGTATTCACAGGCTGACGAGGATTCCCTGCATGTTAACCTTGCTGATGAGGCTTATTGCATAGGCCCGGCACCATCTTCAAAGAGTTACCTTAACATTCCCCATATTATCAGCACTGCCCTTATGGCAGGAGTTGACGCAATTCATCCGGGCTACGGGTTTTTAGCGGAAAACGCCGATTTTGCTGAGATCTGCAGAGACCATAACATCAAATTCGTCGGTCCTTCGCCTGAAAATATCAGGTCTATGGGAGATAAAGCAACTGCTAAAAAGACCATGATTGAAAACAAGGTTCCTACTATTCCCGGAACACCAGGTCTTGTCAATGACTATAAAGAAGCTGAGGAATGGGTAAAACAAGTCGGCTGTCCCGTCATAATCAAAGCTACAGCAGGCGGCGGCGGAAGAGGCATGAGAATTGTACGTGATATTTCTGAGCTGGAAAAAATGATGAACCTTGCCCAGACAGAAGCAGGCACATGTTTTGGAAACTGCGGCGTTTATATAGAGAAGTTTCTTGAAAATCCACGCCACATTGAAATTCAGATCATAGCTGATCAGTACGGAAACGTGGTTCATCTGGGAGAAAGGGATTGCAGTATCCAGAGAAGACACCAGAAATTGATTGAAGAAGCTCCTTCTCCTGCTATTACCCCTGAAATCAGGCAAAAAATGGGGCAGGCAGCTATAAATGCTTCTAAGGGCATAAATTACGAGGGGGCCGGAACCATAGAATTCCTGCTGGATGACCAAAAGAACTTTTATTTTATGGAAATGAACACCAGAATCCAGGTTGAACACCCTGTAAGCGAAATAGTCTGCAATGTAGACCTCCTCAAGGAACAGATCAGGGTTGCAGCCGGAGACAGGTTATCCTTCACCCAGAATGATATAGAGATAGAAGGCCATTCAATTGAATGCAGGATCAACGCTGAGGATCCTGAAAAAGACTTTATGCCAAGCCCGGGACTTATTGAAGGATATATTCCGCCGGGAGGCCCCGGTGTAAGGGTAGATAGCCACGCATATTCCCACTATAAAATCCCTCCTTATTATGATTCACTTATAGCAAAATTGATTTGCTACGGTAAAGACAGGGAAGAAGCAAGGTTAAGAATGCTAAGAGCTCTTGATGAGTATGCAATCACCGGTATCAAAACCAGTATCCCGTTTCACTTGAAGGTTCTCAGGCATGAACAGTTTATTAAAGGCGATTTCAGCACGAATTTTATAGAAAAATATATGAAAAAAGACCAGGCAGAGAAAGAACCTGTAACCGTATCAGAATGAGTTCTAAGCTTGTGAATACAGAAACTTTAGTTTATTTTTTCGCCATGCCGATTTATGAATATTATTTTCATTTAACGGTTACTTGTCGAAATTAGTATATTTCTAAAACTGCTTTATGGCAAGGTTAATAAAAACAAGGACTGTCATTCTTGCACTTGATGCGGCATCTATATAACTCAGATTAAAAACTAAGATCCTGCTCGCGTTAAACGGCATTAAGGGCGGGCGAAGCCCGCCCTTCAGCCTCTGCTCGCTTCCGCAAGTTCAGGATGACAATTATACCGATTTCAATAAATAAGTAGGTAACAAAAAATTTTTACTCATTTCGTCATTCTGAGCCGCCTCCCGCCATAGGCGGGGCGGGCGAAGGATCTCACCGTTTTAGACCTTGAG
>JANQEB010000200.1 GCA_028278605.1 Candidatus Gastranaerophilales bacterium | reverse complement strand
GTGTTTTCTGTATTCTGCCTGACCATTGAAGAGGATTCCTCAAGGGTTGAGGAAGTCTGCTCAATAGAAGCTGCCTGCTCTGAGCTGCCTTCTGCCAGCTGCATGCTTGAGCCTGAGAGCTGGACTGATGCAGATGAAACCTGACTTGCTGATTCACCAAGTTCAAGAATTATTTTATCAAGTGTTTTTATAATACTTCCGGGGATAATTATTGCCAGCGCAACTCCTAACAGGATAGCGAAAATACTTGCTATCAATATAGTATTTTTTCCTGTATTTGCATTTTTATCAACCAGCGCCAGTGTTTCTGATGTGTTACTACCATAATATTTACCTATTTCTTTAAGACTTTCCTGAATTGAAGTTAATGCCGGAATTGTTTTTTCTTCATATACTTTTACTGCTTCATCTTTTTTACCGTTTTGGGCAAGCTCAATAATTTCTATTGATGATGAATGCAACTTTTCATGAGGGTCTTTTAAATCGTGAATTATTCTTTTTATTCCGGGGTCTTCAACTTCCTTAGCCCAGTCGCCGTGGAGCCATTTTCCCATTGAGCATTTTTTATGGTCTGTTTGTATATTAAATTTTTGGTTCGTTAGTAGTGAAGTGTTAAGGCTTTTCATCCAGTTAAGGTGGTCTATTTCTTTATGAAGAAAAAATGTATTTCTTTTTATAAAACCGGATGCCTTGCTCTGGTTATTACTAATATTGCTAAAATTTATATTTGCAATTAAAGACAGTACTATTATTAATGCTACTAATGCGATGTAGCCTAATGCTATTTGCTTTCCAATTGTTAATTTCATTTTTATCACCCTTCTTTTTTATCTTACCCAACATAATAGATATATTTTAAAGCCGTAGTTTCGGAAGTATAGATTTATTTATCAACTTTTAATTATTGACCAGGGTTTCTTCCGAGGTAATGGAAAAGTCTTCATTACTGGCTATTTTTTGAATATCAAGCAACATAACCACTTTGTCCTTAACTTTTCCCATTCCGGTCAGGAAGTCTCCTTCTACTTTTGTTCCATAATCAAGAGTTTTTTCTATTTCGCCTTCTTCAATACTAACCACATCAGAAACAGCGTCGACAACTATGCCCATATGTCTTTTTGTCTGGCTAATATTGACTTCAACCACGATTATACAGGTTCTCTCTGTGTAATCTATGGTTTCCATACCAAATTTAGCCCTGAGGTCCATAATCGGTATAATTTTACCTCTCAGGTTAATAACTCCTTTTATGTATTCAGGAGTTTTTGGCACCCCGGTAATTTCCATCATCCCTATAATTTCTCTTACTTGCAAAATCGGGATGCCGTAGTTTTCTTTTCCCAGGCAAAAAGTTAAGTGCTTTCCATCTTGAGTTTGCATTATTTATCTCCTTTATTTATAAACTTTAAAACCCTGACATATCATCCTCAAGAGGAATTACATCTTCAGGGTTTACTATTTTTGTATTTCTGCTTGTACTGCCAACAGGCTTACGTGCTGTTAATTGCCTGTCAGTTGACTTGCTTAAGGCGGGTTGAGCTCCTGTTTGAATTGAGTTTACTCCTTCTACTAAAGCTACTAGTGAATTTACAATTTTTTTCATTTTTGTTGATTGAACAGTCAATTCCTCTGAGGCTGCTGAACTTTCCTCTGCTGTTGAGGCATTTTCCTGGACAACCTGCTCCATCTGGGTTATTGCCTTGTTGATCTGCTCAATTCCCTGGGACTGCTCCTGGCTTGCAGCTGATACCTCATCAAGAAGATCACTTACTTTCTGGGCATTATCATTAATTTCTTCCA
>JANQEB010000146.1 GCA_028278605.1 Candidatus Gastranaerophilales bacterium | reverse complement strand
ATCCCTGATGTGCACACAGAATTTATAGACCTGTACTTTATAGACCCGACTAAATACGATAAACCCGCCAAATATTGCCGGACTTCTGCATGCCAGGCTCTTTTGCGGGAAATAAACAATGCTAAGCAAAGCATTGATTTTGCTATTTACGGGATTTCAAGACAGCCTGAAATATTCAATGCGCTTATTGAGGCTAAAAAAAGGGGGATTAAAGTAAGAGGAGTAACGGATGCAGATAAATATAATAAAAATATCTATTCAGATACAGAATTTTTATCAAATAATCTTGGCAAAGATGTATTAAAAACAGACTTTTTAACAACAAAAAGATTGGAAACGCTTAAAGACCAATATTTAACTGACAAAAGGGCAAAAGGTAATTTTAAAGGAAACCCTGAATATGCAAAATATATTATTGAAGGCAGGGAAGTTTCTGTAAAAACCGTAAGCGAAGCTCCATTGCCCATTCAAGAAGGAATTATGCATAATAAATATTTTATTTTTGATAAAAAAACCGTATGTACAGGCTCAACGAATATAAGCTCATCCGGCACGGGTGGCTATAATTCTAATGTTGTGGCTTGCGTTAAATCAAACGATATCGCTAGTTTATACCTTCAGGACTTTAACCAGATGCACGATTTAGAGCTTTTTAGTAAATGGAAGACCTCTAATTTCAATAATAGAAAAGTTAAATTAAACGATGATACTGCTATGCTCGTATATTTTTGTCCTCAAGATAATCCTTTATACGAGGGATTAAAGCCCATTATTGAATCGGCTAAAAAGTATATTTATATTATGGCTTTTTATTTCACCGATAGCTCAATGACACAATACCTTATAAATGCACGTGAAAGAGGCGTTGATGTTGAACTGATCCTGGATGCAAACGGCGCAGCAAACTCTTATAGCAAACACCATATACTTAGACAGGCGGGTATTAAAGTAAAAGTAGAAAATTTTGGCGGGAAAATGCACATGAAATCAATGGTTATAGACGACGAAATTTTTGTTTTAGGTTCTATGAATTTTACAAAAACAGCTCGCACTAAAAATAATGAAAATATTAATATAATCTGGAATAAAAAAGGTGCTGAATCCTTTAAGAAATATTTTGTCCATTTATGGGATAAATTACCCGACGAAAGCCTTTACGGAGAAATTAAGCCGGAAAGTCCCAAAAGTATAAATTCCTGTTCAGATGGCCTGGATAATGACCATGACGGGTACTTTGATATGAAAGACTATGACTGTCGTTAAATATGGCAAAATAAACATTTATTTTCTTCAAAACCGGAATCGTATTCAAACAGACTGTTTTCAGGCATATTTAAGGCTCTTTTTTCTGCTCTTTTTGCCTGGAGCTTTTCATAATTTTCTCTGATTTTTTTAGCATTTTCAGGTTTTATCATATCTTTTAAGGTAAAATCTATATTCCAGCCAAATCCACCGTCTTTAATTTTGGAAGATTCCAATTTTATAGCTTTTTCGTATAAATCAGGATGATTTTCGTATAGGTTAATCCATTTCATTTTACTTTTGAAAAAACAGAAATAACAACCGGAACGGTCTATCCATGAATAATAGTCAGGCAAACCAATCCCGCTTTTTTCAAGAATATCCATTACGTCTTTTTTGTTAATTCCGCTATCTACAAAAGGATAAACTTCCTGAATATAATTATCACCATATTTATTAAAGGCAGCACGGCTCATTTCATCGCTTCTTATGCCTATATATAGATTTATTACACCTTCGCCATTTTTACTGAATTTATCATAGACATATTTTCTAAAGGGTTTAGTTTTTAGCTCAATAGTACACCACCTGCGGTGAGGTGAAGGCAGGTAATTATGCATTTCCAGCAAATGCTCAAAACTTTTATACGGTTTTAGTCTTTCGATAGGCTTATCCAGAAAAACTTCTATTTTATCAAGATACTCATAAGTTTCCGGTAATTCATGTTCCGTATCGCAAAAAACATATTCTATCTGCTCGTGCACCTCCGGCATATTGTCCCGGATAAAAAACGCTAAAGCTGTGCTGTCTTTGCCTCCTGACAGGCTTAAAACATGGTATTCTTTCGTGCCGGTTTCCCCTTTAATCTCCCCGTTATCCATCTGCCATACCTCAAATTTACTCTCCAAGTCAATATACCAGAACAATTAACTCTTTTCAGTAACATTTGATTACGCTATCATTGTGAAAATACATATAACAGGACTTACGCAACTAATTGAAAAACATCTTGATTAGTATATTTTTTCATATAGAAATCAAATCAAGTAAAAAACTGCTTAATACCAATTATAAGATGAATTTCTTTTTACTTTCTTTTAATCTTTTACCTCTTATTTTAAACTTGATGCCAGATTTTATTTAAATTACAGGACTTACGCAAAATAGAAAAAATTCATAAAAAAGAAACATCCTGATTCGTCTTTTTATCAAAGAAGTGTCAGGATGTAAATATGAACAATTCTA
>JANQEB010000099.1 GCA_028278605.1 Candidatus Gastranaerophilales bacterium | reverse complement strand
GAAGGATCTCAGGTAATGAGATTCTTCGCCCGCCCCGCCTATGGCGGGAGGCGGCTCAGAATGACGATTCTATAAAATTTACTTAACTGTGCACTAGTGGTATAAAATTAAAAACGTACAGGTTTATACATCAACATCAATCATCATTTGCTTCAGGTGAACAAGAGTGCTTTCCATATCTACTGCCTCAGTGATTCTTTGCTGAAGAAACTTATTAATATCCGGCACCATTTCAATTGCCCGGTCAAGTATCTGGTTCTGGCCGGCCTGGTACATACCAACATCAATCAAGTCTTTATTTTCCCGGTAAACAGCAAGTAATTTGCGCATCTTTGCAACCGCTTCCTGGTGCTCAAGATCGGTAATTTCCGGAAAAAGCCTGCTGATACTGCCAAGAACATCAATCGCAGGGTAATGGTTCATTTCAGCTACTTTTCTTGAAAGGAAGATATGACCGTCCACAATACCTCTTACAGTGTCAACAACCGGGTCATTAATGTCATCTCCTTCCATAAGTACGGTATAAAGCGCTGTTATAGAGCCTTTAGGGCTGGTGCCTGTCCTTTCCAGGGCCCGCTGGAGCCATGAGAATATTGAAGGCGGGTAGCCTTTCATAGTAGGGGGTTCACCGATAGAAAGCCCGACTTCCCTGCCTGCCATAGCGCATCTTGTAACCGTATCTGTCATCAGGAAAACCTTTTTCCCCTGGTCCCTGAAGAATTCGCAAACCGCAGTTGCCGCCTGAAGAGCCCGCATCCTGATCAACGGGGGCTGGTCGCCAGTGGAGCAGACCAGCACAGAGCGTTTCATGCCTTCTTCTCCGAGGCTGTTTTCTATGAACTCCTTAACTTCCCTTCCACGCTCACCAATTAGAGCCATGACATTAACATCAGCTTCTGTGTTTCTGGCGATCATACCAAGCATCGTACTTTTTCCAACGCCGCTTCCCGCAAAAAGCCCCATTCTCTGGCCTGCCCCAAGTGTCAGCATGGAATCCACAGCCCTTATTCCTGTTTGGAACTTGTTTTTAATTATGGGCCTGGTAAAAGCATCCGGGGGGTCATTGTCTATTGGTTTGTATATAGCGTTGGAAGTATTTAGGGGTTGTCCGTCAAGAGGGATTCCCAGGGGGTTCACGAGCCTGCCCAGCAGAAAGTCCCCCATTGGGAAGCTAATAGGCATTCCGGTGGAAGAAACAAGGCTTCCCTGTGCAATCCCTGCCCCATCATATAAAAGCAGCATCTGGGCAACTTCGCCCTTAAAAGCAACAACTTCCGCGGGTTTTTGGTCTCCGTCAACAGTCTCTATATAGCATAAATCACCGATTTTCAACCCGGGAAGCTTTGCTTCTACTGTTAAACCCAGCAGTTTTGATACTGTTCCCCTGTATTTATAGGTTTCAGTATTATCTATAATACTAATAGCCCTATTTCGTAGGGTTTCTATCATATTTTGACGGTTTGTTTCCTGCATTTTATAAAAAAAAACTTTTAATTACTTATTATTTTAAATTTTTATGGACAAAAGTAAACTTCTTTAAGAACCCGCAAATTTCCTTCTGAGATAGTAAACTTTAAGAATTTGTAAATGTTACATAACTCGCTGACAGTTAAAATAAAATTTGTCTAACTTAAACCAGGTCCATCTCCATTAATTTTTCTGCAATTCTGACTGCATTGAGAGCTGCGCCGATTCTTAAGTTATCAGCTACTACCCACATTGCAATACCATTATCCAGCGCAAGTTCTTTTCTTATCCTGCCTACATAAACAGGGTCTTTACCGGCGGCATACAACGGTGTTGGATACTTTGAATTCGCAGGGTCATCAATAACCTCCACACCATAAGCATTTGATAGAATTTCCCTTGCTTTTTCAGGCGTAACTTCTTTTTCAAACTCAATACTTACAGACTCGCAATGGCTTGTATGCACGGGAACCCTTACAGCTGTACAGGAAATTCTCACATCCTGCGGTAAGTGAAGTATCTTTCTTGTTTCGTTTACGACTTTCATTTCCTCTTTTGTGTAGTTATGGTCAACAAAAACATCAATGTGAGGGATCAGGTTAAATGCGATCGGGTAATCCTTGAACTTTCCGGGTTCATAGCTTTGATTATTTTGAACAGCTCTTGTGCCTTCAACAAGGTCGTCTATGGCATCTTTGCCCGCACCGCTGACTGACTGGTAAGTGCTTACTATCATTCTTTTGATGTTTCCGTACTCATGCAGCGGTTTTAAAGGCAGCATTAACTGCGAAGTTGAGCAATTCGGGTTTGCGACTATACCCCTGTGGTTTTTCAGGTCATCATCGTTAACCCCGGCAATCACAAGGGGTACATCGGGTTCCATTCGAAATGCGCTTGAGTTATCAACAATTACAGCGCCCCTTTTGACTATTTCTTCAGCAAACATTTTGCTGGTCGCCCCGCCGGCAGATGCAAGCACTATGTTTAAACCGTCAAATGCTTCAGGCCTGGCTTCTTCAATTGTATATGTCCTGCCTTTGAAATCTATTTGCTTACCTGCGCTTCTTGCGCTTGCTAAAAATTTTATATTATTAAAAGGAAAATTTTTTTCTTCTAATATTTTCAGTATTTCCTGCCCGACAACTCCTGTTGCCCCCATAATTGCAATGTTTGGATTACTCATAGCCTCATATCCTTCTGTTAATTTTAAGTACAAGTGCTATTATCCTATATAAAAAAATTTTTTCATTAAACTTTTAGCCGGTACCAGATTTTTTTTGCTTAGCAATTAGCGACTCGGGTTATTTAAGATTAAAATCACTACCTGGTAATATTTGCTGGTCTGTATCGTCAATATTTGCACCGGGTCTTGTCGCCCTTAAAAGGTCAGCCGGGATAAATGTGCCCAATGAAACTACATTCTCTCTATCCTCGCTTAGAAGCATCTCTGTAAACCTGCTTAAAGTTATTGTCCTTGCTTTTTCAGGAATTCTTCCATCACCGGGGATGGCTTCCATATTTGAAACCACGTCCATCTTTTCAACTATGTCAGTTAATTTCATATCAAATTTTTTCGGTGAATCCAGCAATAACTCACACAGTATTCTTTTTGTAAAGTCATCACCCCGGTTAACTACCTGTAAAAGCAGGTTCCCATTGATTAAAACACTCCGGTGAAAAGCACGGTTTAGCTCATAATTCCTTTGTGCGGTTAAGTCCGCAAACACAGGAGGAGTCGCCCTTTGAATTTTACCTTCAAGCTCTTTATTATTCCCTAAAAATTGTTCCATCTGATTTGTTTTAGTTCTCCAGGTAGAAGCTGATTCGTCAATATTTTTCCATAAAATAACTAAAACTCTTGCGTTTTGCTTGAATTGGTTAATCTTTGCTCTTTTCTCCTGCAAGGGCATTCTCTCTTTTTTATACTGGCTGTCTAAAAAGTCTGCCATTTTATCAAATACACTTTTAACTTTAGTTCCCCCTGCACTAACACCAAAGATTTGACTTGCGTTTTTGTTATACTCAGCCCCGAAGTAAATATATAAAGTAACATCTCTCAAAATTTCAGGCTTCTCTTTTCTTTCTGCCTTTTTTGCGCCAAAAACTAACTGCGTTTTAGCGCAATTGTTTATAGTCCCGGAAAAATTCAAGTTTTGATAATAATTAACCCGAGTCGCGAATTAGCTTAAAAGCAATTATAACAAGGTTTTAAATAGAGTTAAAATTTAAATTTTATTGAAATAAATTTTGCAAAATCAT
>JANQEB010000213.1 GCA_028278605.1 Candidatus Gastranaerophilales bacterium | reverse complement strand
CTGTACTGCCAGGTCCCTGATACGCTGGAGGTTGTCCTGGATAATTGCAAGGTCTCCTTCAGCTGTCTGTAAGAGGTTAATACCTGTCTGGGCGTTGTTTGATGCAACTTCTGCACCGCGGGCCTGTGATTTTAATCCTTCAGAAATAGTTAAACCGGCTGCATCATCAGCAGCTTTGTTAATTCTATAACCTGTAGAAAGTTTCTCCAGTGATCCCTGGATGTTGTTTGTTGCTGCGCCTAAACTTCTTTGAACAAGAATTGAACTAACGTTTGTGTTAACAATAATACTCATAATAGATTCTCCTTATCTGTTTTAACTTCCGTGTAGCATTCAGAGGCAGGCCCAACACTAAATCCTTGTGTTATGAGCTGCTCTCTGTAATATATGTTAAGCTTTGTTAACTTAACTTTAAATTCAAATAAAGTTAGATATTTCTCTAACTAAAGATGGAAAAAATTTTAATTTATAAGAAATTTTAAGTTCTTTAATAAACTGTAAAGGAAATTTAAACTTATCAGAACTCCTGCTATACATTGGCTTTGGCAGGATTATGCAACAAATATCCTATCCATATGGATGATTAGTAAGCAATTATTTGTAATATTCAAAAAACTTTAATATAATTATTTTGATTAATAGCAAAGTATGAAAAATAGTTTGGTTTCTTATTAGAGATTAAACTTAAACAATTGAAACTTAAAAATGGGTATAAAGGAGAATTTTTCAAGGCTTCAAAGCGAAATACCTGATACGAAGATTATAGCAGTATCAAAATATGTTAGTGCCGGGCAAATACAAGAAGCATACAGAGCAGGTATAAGAAACTTTGGGGAAAATAAAATTCAGGATGCCGAAAAAAAAAGAGCCCAACTGCCTGAAGAAATGGATAAAGACATAACCTGGCATTTTCTCGGGCACATACAAACAAACAAAGCAAAAAAAATTATAGGCAATTTTGAATATATTCACTCAACAGACTCAATAAAACTGGCGGAAATTATATCAAAATTAGCTTCAGACAAAGGAATAACGCAAAAAATCTTAATTCAGGTAAATATAGCGGAGGAAACAACAAAATACGGGTTCAGTATTGATGAATTAAAGGAAAATTTCAGGCGGATATTAAGTCTTGATTCCTTAGAAATAGCAGGGTTAATGACAATGGCGCCTTTTACAGAGGAAGAAGAAGTTTTAAGTAAAGTGTTTAAAGGGTTAAGAGAATTGAAAGACCAGCTGCAAACTGAATACAAAATAAACATTCCCGAATTATCAATGGGAATGAGTAATGATTATCAAATAGCCTGCCGGGAAGGTTCAACAATGGTAAGGATCGGGCAGGCGTTGTTTAAGTAAAACTAATCACGTAACAGGGAGATTGAAATAAAGGGAGGAAGCAAATTGTCAGGCATAGTAAACAAATTAAAAAACTGGGTAGGTCTGGTTCCGGAGATAGAAGACGAAGAAGAGTTCTATGATGAATTATTCGGAGCTGCCGACCAGTATGAAGAACAGGAAGAAATGCCGGAAACCCCAAAAAAGAAAAAACCGGGCCTAAAAGTGGTTTCTCATCCGAAAACAGGGTTATATGAAGTCATGGTCTCAGAACCAAAAACTTTTGAAGAATCACTTGAAGTTGTAAATAACCTCAGGGAGAGAAAATCAATTATTTTAAACCTGCACCTGCTTGATGCGGAACAATCACAAAGAGTCGTAGACTTTGTATCCGGTGCAACACATGCTGTTGACGGACATCAACAAAGGATCGGCGAAGGCGTGTTTATATTTACACCAAATAACGTTTCAATTTCCGCGGAAACAGAAAAGGCAAAAGTTATTAAAGAAGCTTTCTGGAACCAGGCATAAAAAATATAAACTATTCTTAAACACTGTCGGGCAGGGGGTTATCCTGCCCGTCATCTTGATAACGGGACTTACGCAAAATTCCAAAAAGCCCGATTTAAGAGAACTTTTTAATTGAATATCCCTAAAGAAATGATTTGGCAAGAGTTTTAGACTTTCATATTTGCAAAAAATTAACCAAAAACAAGGGATTTTTATCAAGAATATGTTCAATTTTGAATGCTTAAACTATGAAATTCAGCCCTTTTGAGGTAATTAAAGGAGACCAAAAGCCAAGCTAAGGAACAAACAAAAAATTTTTACATCTGTTTTGTATTTTACGTCATCCTGAGCCAGCTCGCAGGGCGAGCTGTGCCTAAGGATCTCACCGTTTTAGACCTTGAGATCCTTCGCCCGCCCCGCCTATGGCGGGAGGCGGCTCAGAATGACGAAATGAGTAAAAATTTTTTATTCTCTAAAATTAATTTCAGCGTAAGCTTTTTTAAGACCGGTT
>JANQEB010000212.1 GCA_028278605.1 Candidatus Gastranaerophilales bacterium | reverse complement strand
TAAATGAGACCAAAAACCAAGCTAATTGACTTCTCTAGCGATTTTCAAAAAATCTTTGAGATTATTTCTGGATTTAGGGCTAACTGCGTAAGTCCTGTTTTAAAACACCAAGCCAGCCCACTCATGGTGGGGGTTGGCCGAAGTCCCTTGACTACCTTTGAGGGAGGCCGGGTGGGGATTTTTGAAAAATTTTAAAATGCGTAAGTTTTTATTCTTTGCCCTTTAATCACAGGACTTACAACAAGAATCACCTGTACCTTCCGGGAAGGGCTTGGTTAAATTGTTTGCTTTGCAGTGAGATATGCATTTAAAGCATTTTTCATTAACTTTATTCCCGTTCAAAGAATATGACTTGTAGCCCCTGAGCCACTTGGGTTCTTTGCATGGACATACTTGTGTGAACTGAAAGAAACTAACCAGTTTTTCAAGCAACTCCCCTTTAATTCCGTGTTCAATCTGTTTGGCGCTTTCTGCCAGGTTCTTATCTTCTATTAAAAGCACATTAGTAAGAAAATCACGTATAACTTTATTTCTTTCTTCAAGCTGCCTGGCTATGGCTTTGCCCTCTTTGGTCAGTGTAATTACACCATATTGCTCATAGTTTACATAGCCTTCCTCAGACAGCTTTCCCAGAGCTTCCGTAACTGAAGAAGCGCCTATATCTAAAGATTTTGAAATATCCTTTACCCTGGCCGCTTGTTTTTCCTTCACTATTTCATAAATAGCTCTAATATAGTTCTCTTTACTTGCTGTAAGGTTATTTTTTTTCATAGCTCTCTCTGTTTTTTTGTAAAAATAATTCTATATCTTCATCAGTATGGGCATAAGATATAAAAAATGCCTCAAACTGAGAAGGCGGAAGATAGATGCCTTTCTTCAACATTGATTTGCAATATTTAGCATACAATTTTGTGCTGCATTTTTTTGCACTTTCATAGTCAAATACAGGTTCATCGCTGAAAAATATCGACATCATTGATCCGACCCTGTTTATATTAGCATCTAAGCCGCTTTGAAGCCTTTTGGCTTTCTGCTCCAGATTGGTGTATATATCAGGGTTTTCTTTTAAAAATTTTAATGCTGTCAAGCCTGCGGTCATAGCCAGCGGGTTACCTGATAAAGTCCCGGCCTGGTAAACCGGCCCCAGGGGCGCCAGCATTTCCATGATTTCCCGCTTCCCGCCGTATGCCCCGACCGGGAGTCCGCCCCCGATAATTTTCCCAAAGCAGGTTAAGTCCGGCTTTATGTTATATATGCTTTGCGCACCTCCCAGGGCAACTCTGAACCCGGTCATTACTTCATCAAATATAAGCAGGGCGCTGTATTTTTGAGTTATTTCCCTTAATTTCTCTAAAAAATCCTGCCTGGCGGGCACTACCCCCATATTCCCGGCAATTGGTTCAATTATTACCGCTGCGATTTGCTCGCCGGACTTTTGGAAAACTCTTTCTATATCTTCAATATCATTGTAATTAGCAACTGTCGTATTTTCTATTACGTGGTGGCCATGATAGTTACCGGCGAACTTTATAACTTTTTCTCTTTTTGTATAAGCCTTTGCCAGCCTCAAGGAACTCATGGTAGCTTCAGTACCTGAGTTTACCATCCTGATCATCTCAACAGACGGTACGATTTCAGTTATAAGCCCGGCCATTTTTACTTCCAGGTCTGTTGGCGCGCCGTAACTTGTACCGAGTTCGAGCTGTGATTGCAGGGCTTCTTTTATTTTTGGGTGGTTATGCCCCAGTATCATTGGTCCCCAGGAGCTGACAAAATCTATGTACTCATTGCCGTCTTCATCATAGACCCTGCTGCCTTCGGCCCTGGCGATGAACGGCGGGTTTATACCAATATCTTTAAAAGCGCGCACAGGACTGTTTACACCACCGGGGATGTATTTTTGTGCTTCCGAGAATAATTGGTCTGATTTTTCCAGGTTCATTTTTTGTTTCCAGTCAGTGAAAATTGTTTGTGCAACATTGTTACATAATAATATAAATCACAATATAATTACTTTAAATTTTCTCTTAAAATATGCATTAATGAAATATTATGGGCATAAGCCTCACTCAGGTATACATTTATACTTTCCATTGCTCCTTCAATGCCTTCATTTTGGATATTCAAAATTTTTAAGAGTATTTTTTTCTGGTTTTCCTCTGAATTTTTTGCTTTGTTCTTTTTTGACATGTTTTATCTCCTTAGTTCCAGGCTTTTCGTTTGTTAAGTTATTTTTTACTAGTCCTACCTAATTGCGTTTAAATCAACCTTTTATGTAATGCAGTTTACATTATCTACCTTCATCTGTCAATATAATTATGTAAAATAACTATATTAACGAGTAAAAATGGATATAAGAGAAGAAATCAAAATCCTTTTATTAAAAGAAAAATACACAATCACCGAACTTGCAGCAGAAATGGAAAAAATAACCGGCAAGCATTATACCCAGCCAAGCTTATCCCATAAACTTAAGAGGGATACCTTGCGAGTCAGCGAATATAAGTTAATACTGGATATTTTAGGATATGAATTAAAGATTACCAAAAAACCGTTTAGCTAGAAGAAAGCCAACGTGCTATATCCTTTGCAAAATAAGTAATTATTAAGTCCGCGCCCGCTCTTTTGATTCCTGTTATTGTCTCGAGCATAATTCCTGTTTCATCAATAAATCCTTCTTTTGCTGCTGCTTTTATCATACTATACTCACCACTTACATTATAAGCCGCAATTGGCACGTTGAAATTCTTTTTAAATCTGTGGATTATGTCCATATATGCCATGGCCGGCTTTACCATTAAGATATCAGCGCCTTGTTCCAGGTCCAGCCCCGCTTCTCTTATAGCTTCGTCAGAATTGGCAGGGTCCATCTGGTATGTTTTCCTGTCTCCAAATGACGGGGATGAACTTACAGCTTCCCTGAATGGGCCATAGAAGGCTGAGGAGTATTTTGCGCTGTATGACATGATAGAAACATCCTTATAGTTATTGTTATCAAGGATTTCCCTGATAGCCTTTACCCTGCCGTCCATCATATCAGAGGGCGCAACCATGTCAGCGCCGGCTTTTGCGTGCGAAAGGGTAACTCTGGCTAAAACCTCAACTGACCTGTCATTATCTATGGAATTATCCTCAATAATTCCGCAGTGCCCGTGGGACGTATACTGGCACAGGCAAACATCAGTGATAATAAACAATTCAGGATGATTATGCCTTATTAACCTGACAGCCTGCTGCACTATACCATCATTTGCATGTGCGCTTGACGCGTATTCATCCTTATATTCGGGCAGGCCAAACAATATAACAGCCTGAATTCCCAGTGTAGATATCTCATTGATTTCTTCTTCCAGCCTGTCTATTGAAAAGTGAAACTGACCGGGCATTGAAGGGATTTCTCTTTTGATGTTTTCTTCCTCTGTAACAAATACCGGGCATATCAAATCGTTAATATTCAATGTGGTTTCCCTCACCAGGCCACGGATAGCAGCATTTTTTCTCAGTCTTCTTGGCCTATGCTTCATATAATTTCTCCATTAAACCGTTAACTGTGTATTCACCGGCAGCTATAACCTCTTTAAACTCTGCTTCTTTTGCAGCCTCAGCAGTAATCGGGCCTATGCAGTATGCTTTTAAATTATTCCATTCATCCGGAAAATTCTTAACCGAGGATGGACTCATAAAGCATACAGAATCAGCATCTTTAAGTAATTCTATGTCGTATGCAGGCAGTGCTGTTCTATATAAAACCAGCTCATCAACCTGCGCACTTATCTTTTTGAGTTCATCAGGTATTATGCTTCTGGTTTTTTCCGCTTTAGGCAGCAAAACCTTATCGCCGGGCTTGATTTTGTCTCTTAGGCCATTAATCAGGGCTTCTGATACAAATTCATCCGGCATGAAGTCAGGCTGGATATGATATTTCTTTATGCACTCTGAAGTAGAGTCCCCTATCGCGCAAATTTTAACCCTGCTTAAATCCCTTATATCCCGTAATTTATTAAAAAACAACTCTACCCCGTTTGTGCTGGTAAAAATCAGCCAGTCATACTGTTTTATGTCAGGCAGTTCAACCTCAATGGGCTGTATTTCTATTGTAGGGAACTCGATTGCATGGCCCCCGGCCTGCTCTATCATTTGAATTAGCTCTTGATTTTGATGCCTGGCCCTTGTAACGACTATATTTCTTCCAAACAAGGGTTTGCCTTCAAACCATTTAGCCTGCCCACGAAGGTTAACAACTTCTCCAACAACAATAATCGCAGGGGTTTCTGATTGCTTTATATCTGCGAGAGTCCCTGTTAATGTTTTCTGGTTACTTCCTGTTGCGTTTGAGACTATAGCAAACGGAGTTTCGGGATGTTTTCCGTATTTAATCAGGTTTGAACAAATATTTTCCAGTTTTGACATCCCCATTAAGAACACCAGCGTGCCGGAGAGTTTAGCCAGGATTTCAAAATCAGCTTCTTGCAGGTTATGGCCATTAATTATATGCAATGATTGGCTAATTCCGCGTTGCGTAACGGGTATTCCCGCATAAGCAGCCCCCGCAACCGCTGAAGTAACGCCCGGCACAACTTCAAACTCAATATTATTTTCCCTTAAGCATAAAGCTTCTTCCCCGCCCCGGCCAAATACAAAAGGATCGCCTCCCTTGAGCCTGGCAACAATTTTGTTTTCCTTTGCCTTGTTAACAAGTAATTCGTTGATTTCTTCCTGCGGGAGTGTGTGATTTCCTGCTCGTTTGCCTGCAAAAATTTTTTCAGCCCCGTCTTTAGCGTAAGCAAGCAACCTGTTGTTGATTAAGCTGTCATAAATAACTACATCAGCACTCTTCAGGCAGTTTAGCCCCTTAACTGTTATTAATTCTATATCTCCCGGCCCTGCACCGACTAAGTAAACCTTGCCTGCCATTACATCACCTTTGATTTTGTAACTATTGCAAGCTTACCCTGGCCGGGAGCTGTGGGGAAGTCTTTAATCTTAAAGTATTCTGCAATTTTATACTGAAGCCCCAGCCTGTTCAGTCCGGCTGCTGCCAGTATAGTTGCGTCATACTGACCACTTTCCACTTTTTTTATTCGCTCGTCTATATTTCCCCTTATAGGAGCAAATTTCAGGTCAGGCCTTAATTTTTTAACCTGTTCTGTTCTTCTTGCGCTGCTTGTACCTATTAATGCCCCCTCCGGCAAATCGTTTAGCCTTAAATTATTCCTGCTGACCAGCACATCTCTCGGGTCTTCCTTTTTAGGAAATATAGTCAGCCACAGTCCCACGGGCAAATTTTCCGGCAAGTCTTTTAAGCTATGGACTGCAAGGTCAATTTCACCGTTTAAGAGTGCATTGTCCAGCTCCCTTGTGAAAACGTCGTCCTCTTTTATTTTATCCAGCGGCACATCAGACATTTTATCGCCAAGTGTTTTAAAGGTTTTAATGTTAATTATTATTCCGGGGAGGTATTTTTTGATTTCATTTATTACTATTTCTGATTGTTTTAAAGCAAGTTTACTTCCCCTTGTGCCCAGGGTTATTTCTTTGTCCTCTTTTGCCTTTAGCCTTAATTCTCCTATAACCTCCAAAAGCTCCGCATTTTCTTTTAATTCATCCCTGATAAGCTTTGCCATCATCGGGCTTTTACCGCCTGTACTTACTGAAATCGTTAAATCCCCTTCCCGGTATACTGCAGGCAGGATAAAACCGCATAATTCAGGCTTATCAACCACATTAACCATAATATTCCTTTGAAGACAGTCGTTATAGACCAGGGCGTTCAGCTCAGCGTTGTCAGTTGCGGCAATAACAAGAAATTTACCCTCAAGGAATTCTTGTTTGTATTCCTTAGAAAGCCAGTTTATTTGCAGTTCCTCCAGCTCAGGGCATAATTCCCTGCTTATGACTGAGATATTAGCCCTATAAGAGAGCAAAGACCTTGTTTTACGCAGGGCAACGTTCCCTCCGCCAATTACCAGGCAGTTTTTATTTTCTATGTCAAGCATAATCGGGTAGTATTTTTTTCCAGCCATGATAGGTATTTTTCCGTATCTTCCTTTATGATTAGTTCTGCTTCACTAATATATGACAGGCGTTTTTCGTAATTATAGTTTGCAATTCTTTCTAAGTCATCAATTTTAAACAATTTTACTCCGGGGATGTTTTCTATCCCAGGATCAATATCTCTTGGGACTGCCAAATCAAGTATATATAAAGGCTTATCACCTGAATATGCCTGCATAAATTTCTCCCTGTGCATAATTAAATGCGGCGCAGAAGTACAGCTTACTATTAAATCAACTTTATTAACATAATCATACCTGTCTTTAAACGCTATTTCAGTTGAGCTTCTATTGATAGCATAGACTTTATCAAGGTCTTTCTTGGCCAATATCTGGTGAGTAATCCGGTTCATCTTTCCCAGGCCGATTATAAGTGCTCTTTTGCCGGACAGGTCCCCTATTTCTTCTTCCAGCAGCTTTATTCCAATTGAGGCAACCGACAAATTGCCTGAAGAAATACCGGTCCTGGTTTTAATTTTTTTAGCTGCGGTTATACTATCTAAAAACAGCCTGTTAAGGGTTTTACCGCTGGTATTATTTTCCACTGCTCTTTCATAAGCATCCTTAACCTGGCCGAGTATCTGGTCTTCACCTATTACCATTGATTCAAGGCCTGCTGCAACCCTGAAGCAATGCTCAACGGCCTTTTGTTCTGTTCTTATGGCCACACTTTCCGGGAATAGGCTTTTCAGGCAATTTATATCAGGTTCTTCGCAACTGGAGTATATTTCACTCCTGTTGCAGGTGGATAAAGCCACCAGTTCAGTGATTGATTCAAGGCCCTGCGGGGTAAGGGATACTTTTTCCCTTACATCCAGAGGGCTGTTTTTATAATCAATACCTGCTACTACTATCATTTAAGCTCCATGTGTTCTTCCAGCAGTTTGATATAGTGATCTTCAAAAGTAATCAGGAAATTAATTGAATTAAAAAATGCCTGAAACCCGCCTTACCATCCTCACCCTTAAAATACTGCTATTATTGCTTTTTACTTTCATTTATTAAATCTTGTTTATTTTTTAAGATCATTATAATAGAACCGGCCTTTTTATCCGCATTAAGCTCAACATCATCAATATATAAGGTTATATCTCCCTGAATATCTTATGCTCTGTGCCTCAATCCTGTCAAGACAGTCCGTTGTGTTTCTCCTTAATACTTGCTTGATTCCCTCCTGTTTATTTTTATAACTTCTTCCTTGCCGAACCTGTCGACCAGGTGCCATACCAGGCAGCCTTTTTCTTCCTGCGAAGTATATAAGTGCCCGCCATTACCACCGATATCTTCTTCAAGATAGAACTTTATAGCCCTGGTAGGGCATTCTTTTATGCAGGCCGTACAGCCCCAGCAATCCTCGGGATATTTGATGAATGCTTTCTCTTTCAGGTCAGCGCAAATCAGGCTCCCGGGGCATATATTCCGGCATTTACCGCAGGAAATACACTTGTTTTTATCAATTTGAATGCTCATATAACTCATCCTTTCCTATTAAGTTTCTGAAAATTATCTTTACTTCACCGTTTTCGTATTTTGAATTTACGTACCTGAGCCAGTTTTTATCGTCTTTATCAGGGAAGTCGGCATTTTCCTGGTAACATCGCCAGCGGGTCTCTTTTCTGGCCAGTAAGTGCTCAATCAATACTTTAGCAACATATAAGCGGTCAATAACTTCCCGGATAAGCATTAATTCGTGAAAATCCTCAGCTTTTAACCGGTTAGTCAGGTTGAACAGTTCTTGCAATTCGTTTTTCGCAGTATCTAACTTGTTTTTACTATATTCATAGTACTCAGAAATTCCGCCGGCGTATTTGTCCATTGTTTCCTGGAGTTTTTGTTCGATTTTTTCAGCGGGATATGGCGAATATTTAGCATCAAAATGTTGCTGCAAGTGTGAACACATAAATTCGCCCTGGTTCTTCGCGGCAGGGCCGGTACATAGGTTTGGCCCTGCAAGTTCTCTTATTATCGACTCTGCTGCAATCTCTCCTTCTGCAAAACAACCTGTTACATACTTTTTAGGACTGCCACCTGCTACATCACCAATTGCATAAAGATTTTCCAGGGTTGTTTTTCTGTTTATATCAACCCAGTAACCGCTTCCAGCATGACCGCCTGTTATATAAGGCTCTGTCCCTTCTATTTCAATATTCTCAAATGCCGGGCCGGAATTATTCTCAAGCCATTTAAGTGTATTTGAAGGAGCCATATTTAAATATGCCTTGAAAAGTTCTTTTTGCTGGTCTTTTGTAATACCTTTTGTTTTTAAGTAACACGGCCCGTTTCCGGATTTATTTTCCTGAACTGTCGCATAAAGTCTTATGTGAGTATTTGGCTTTCCGTATTTATGCACATATTCTTCGCCTTTATTATTAATTTGCGGGACTTTTACCCCCTGGGCAACCGTACCTGTCGGAGCAATCGTATCCTTACAGCGAAGCGCTATAAACCTCATTTCAAAAGATGTCATTTCAGCGCCTGCCCGAATGCCCATGGCATAACCGGCTCCTGCATTGAAAGGGCTATACCACATTTTATGCCTTGACTGGTTGGGGTTATTCGGCTTATATAAACCGGCTGCCCCTCCGGTGGCGCATACGGTTTTTTTTGCGTATATGGTAATAAATTCCCCTGTTTCAGGAGAAAACCCGCAGGCCCCTGACACTTTTGCATCCCGGACTATATAGTCAGTAATGTTTACTTTGTTGATTATTGTTATATTTGGCTGGTTTTCAACGGCTCCGGCTAAAATCGGTTTTATGTTTTCACCGTTTATTTTTATACTGCGTTTGCCTCTTTTTACATAGTTGCCTTTATCGTCTTTAAGAATAGGTAAGCCCAGCTGTTCAACCTTTTCAGTTACTTTATTAAGCCTTTTAGCGATAGAATAAACCAGGTCCTCTCTTATAACCTGCTCGGAATCTTTTTTAACATACTTAACAAAAGACTCAGGGGTTTCTCCGGGGTTTATATATGCGTTAATGGCGTTAATTCCTGCTGCAAGGCACCCGCTTCTCTTGATGCCGGCTTTTTCAGCTATTATCACCTTAAGGTCTGAGTTCTCAGCAAGAGTTAATGCGCAAAAGCACCCTGCTGTTCCACCGCCTATTATTAGTATGTCAGTTTTGTAAGTATTAGATTTACACATTTTTCTACCGTTAGTTTATCTGTATTTACCTTTATTTCAGTTACATCGTAAGTTCTGTTATTTTTTGATGTTTCAAGAGTTTTCATTTTTTAACATACCTCATATAAATATTGCGGTATCTTATTTGCAGGCAGTTCTTCATAGAATTCACCAAATTTTGTTTTACCGGCCCCGGTTTCGCCTCTGAAAAAAATATTGTATGACTCAATCATCCCTTCGGATGTTTTTGTTAATTTCCCGGATAGCCCGATTTTTCCTATTTGGTGCCGGCCGCAGGAGTTATGGCATCCTGAAATATAAATTTCGGGTAATTTTTTATCTTTAAACCTGTCTTTTATTGCCCTGGCCAGTTCCCGGGATTTGCATAACCCGATTTTGCATATTGAAGAGCCAACACAGGTTACAGGATAGTCCTCTATAGAAAATTCCGAAATTATTTCTGCCAGTTTTTGCCTGTCTTCCGGCTTTAAATTTCTCACATAAAAGCCCTGCGTACCGGTAAGGCGAATGCTTGTTTCATAGTCCAGGTTTTCAATAAAGTTGATTATTTTATTTAACCTTTCAGTTGATATAAAGCCGTTTTCCGGGCGAACAAGCAAATACCCCGATTCTTTTTTATCGTTAATTTCTGCCGGGCTAAAGCTGTATTTCTTTTCGGCCTGCTCTAAGTAACGGTAAAACCTGTTTTGAAACTCTTCTTTGCCCAGCCTGAATAAAATATACCTGATGCGGGCTTTATTCCTGTTTTGCCTGTCGCCTTCCTTGAAAAAAAAGTCTTTCATCGCGAAAATATAATAAAAAGCTTCGCCTGCCGGAATAAAATCAGCAAGTTTTACTCCTATTGCGGGATTTTTACCTAAGCCGCCCCCGCCGTATACTTCAAAACCTTGTTGTCCGTTTCGTATTTTAGCAATAAACCCTAAGTCTGAGATTGTTGCATATGCAGTATCTTGTGCGGAATTTGAAAAAGCAATCTTGAATTTTCTTGGCAGTTGAAAGGAATCATTGTCTTCTAAAAGGTAATCCATTGCCTTTAAAGCATAAAGAGTAACATCAAATACCTCATCGGTGTCTATTCCGGAAAGCGGGGAGCATGCAATGTTTCTTATTCCGTTTCCTCCGCTGCCCCTGGTATAAAGGTTTGCTTCCATTAATTTTTCCGCCAGGTCAGGAGTGTTTTCAAGTTTCACCCTGTGAAACTGTATATCCTGCCTTGTCGTGAAATGAATTTCTCCCAGGGCATACAGGTCGGCAAGTTTGCCAATAACCTTTAATTCACGGATAGAAATAACACCGGCAGGGTTCCTGACCCTGGTCATATAAGTATTGGTATCACGTTCTTCGTAAATCCCCATTGATGAAAGGTACTTTTTCTTCTCCAGGGGGTCAGCTGCAGGGTCTAAAAATTCCTGGACCTTTGTCCTGTGGTTTTTTGTATAAATTATTATGTCTTCTAATGGTTTTTTCACTTACAACTCCTAAAAACTAAAAATACAGGCCTACCTGGTAGACCTGTATTTAAAAACTTTTATACACAAAAGTTAATCCACAGGCCCGTTGCGGATCATCATACACATTGATTTATTTTGTAATTCAAAATTATTCTTCATATATTTTTAAAAGCTTTTCGGTTGACAAAACTGCTTTCGGTTAACCGAATATTAATATTAAATTTTTTGATTGTCAATAGAAAATAGTTTAAAACTTATAGTGATCTTAAAAAGTAATTAACCTGAACTGCTGTTATATTTTTTTAAAATTCCTTAAAACGCTCATCCTGCCTATCTATTCAGGGTGAGCCGGGCCTCAGAATGACAAAATAAGTTAAAATATTTTATCACGCCAAAAAATACCGCTATCAAGTTTTTTATTATTTGATCACTTTATTACCGTAAAAGCCCCAGGAAATTACATCATCAACAGATTTCCTGGTTTTTTCAGGCTTTTGCTGGCTTTCATCAGGGTAACCAAGCGTAAGTAATGTCAGGATCATTGAATTCTCCGGGATTTCAAATGTCTTTCTGGCCAGGTCATAAACTTCAGGGACTGAGCCGGTAAGTTCATTGCCCATCCCTCCTATTATGCACGCACCAACTCCGTTCGTATCAGCTTCGACAGTCATATAAGCAATAGCATAAGTCAATTGTTCAAGCGTTCTAAAGGTTACAGCATCGTCTCCTTTTAATTTTGGGTTAAAAGCAGGGCTTTTGAGCAGCATATCTGCTCTTTCAGGAGTTATACCTTCTTTTGACTCAATAGTCTTTCTGTAAATTTCTTCTTCCCAGGCATCTTTGTCTCCACAGCAAATGATAACAACAGGCGCACTTTCAACATGAGGTTGTCCATGCGTAAGTTGTGATAACAGCGACTTGTTTCTCGGATCTTTTACTACGATAAAATGCCAGGGCTGGGTGTTTAACCAGGAAGGTGCAAGCCTGCCGGCTTCCAGAATGTTTTTTATAATTTCATCAGGCAATTCCTTGTCAGAAAAGTTTCTTACGCTAAATCTTCGGGTTATTTCCTTTAAAACCAATTTAAAACCTCCTGCTATTGTTTATCCTGCTCATCGATCATTTTATACTCAATTTTATATGTGAACCCAATGTCCTGAAGGGTTTCATATGCCTTGAAACCCAGGTCAGTTTTTGGCTGGGACCTTACTACTTCCACCAGGTTTTCAACAGCCTGCTTTTTTTCTCCGTTATTAAGCAGCAACTGTGCTTCCAGAAAAAGCGTTTTATCTCTTAATACAGCAAACTGTATGGCAAGTTTTCTTTCAATATCAGCCTGTGCTTCCGAGTTATCAAGCTTTTTAAGAGTCTTGAAAAGGTCGGTATGGTATTCTGTTGCATCATAAACCCATTCGTTTATCTGTTTTATAGACTGCTTTGCGGATTCAAAATCTTCTTCTTCTATGTAGAATTCAACTTTATCAAGTATATTTTCCACGTATGTTACTCCAAGAGAATTTTTTGGATCATATACATTTAATTGGACAAGATTTTTATCAACTTTTTCATTTTTTTCAATTTGGATATTAAGCTCGCTTTCTTCTGTTTTTTCCGGTTCTTTATCTTTGAATATGGAAAACGGTTTTGTAAACGGGGCAGTAAAATTGTTTTCCGCATTTACAGCTGCTGAGCAGCCCAAAAATACAAACCACATTAAAAAAGCTGCTATTATAGTCCTTTGCATAAAAACCTCCCATAGTTAATTTCTTTTTCTTTATTGAATTATACTTAATCCAATAAAAAAAAACATGTTTTTTATGCAGTTTTATCTATTTTCGGGTTAAATTTTGTTCTATCTGACTCGAATTGTTAATTGCATGTATGCAACATTTGTCAAAATCCACCCATGAATGAGTCTATGCTCCCGCTGCTTGAATGAGCTACTGCGTTAGCTCCCGCTGTCGCGCACAGCCACCGCCTCTTTTTTACAGGACTTACACAAAGCAAAAAAAATTCATAAAAAAGAAACATCCTGATTCGTCTTTTTTTCCAAGAAGTGTCAGGATATAAATATGAACAATTCTAATTACATCATGGGCTCTATTATCAACAGAAGGCAAATTTTCCTGCCTTAAATCTGATGAAAATATTGAAAAAGTAGCGATAATAATTTGCCCACTACTAAAAAATAACAAGGAATAGCAAAAACCCTGGCTGTTTCTCTTTATAATCGCTATGAGGAAAAGGGGTTAAAGGAAGCTTTATACTACCCGGTTAATGATATCAATACTCGATCAAGAAAATTTGCCGAATCTTTAGGTGGGACAGGGCGTATCTTATATCATTGCTATGATAAGGACTTAACTGAATGATAAAAACTAACGGTTATTTATTGAATTAGGTATAGCAAGCGGATTTTGGCTTTGTCGAATGCCGAAGAATATTGAATAAAGGACGGGAACAAAGCACAATGTCAACAATGTTGCAAAAGACAGGCCAAATATAATAACCACAGCAAGGGATTTAAAGAAAACATCCCACATTAATGGAATTACGCCAAGCACTGTAGTAAATGCCGCCATTGAAACAGGCCTTGTCCTGATGATTGCGGCATTTATAATGGCATTATACGGGTCTTGTCCCTGCTTTATGCCAAAATCAATCTGGTCAATAATCATTATAGCGTTTTTGATAAGCATTCCGATAAGACTGAAAAATCCCAGAAAAGCCATAAATTCAAACGGTGTATTGGTAACCAAAAGTCCTGCTGCAACTCCTGTTACAGCCAGGGGCAAGCAGCAATAAATCAATACAGGCTGCTTAATACCGTTGAACAGTAATACCAGAATCGTGAACATACCCAGCATTACATAGGGCATAGAGGCATTAACCCCGGCCTGGGATTCAGCGCAACCCTCATATTCGCCGCCCCATTCCAGCTTAATGCCCTCAGGAATAGTCATTTTGTCAATATCTTTCTTAAGTTCTTTCCGCAGGGTATCTGCAAAAACCCCTTCAATTGGGTCGCAACTAACCGTAATCACGCGATATCTATCCAGTCTTTTTATTAATGAATCCTGCATTTGCACATCAATTCCTGAAATTACCTGCTCTATAGGTATCATTTGATTTTTTACGCTGCTGTAAACCTGGATATTCCTTAAATCATCCGCGCTATCAGCTTCTTTATCAGGCAATTGAGCAACTATGGGCAAATAAATATTACCTTCATAGAAATATCCGGTATTTACGCCATTAAACGCTCCGTAGAGCGACCTGTTTAAATCAGCCCTGGTAACACCGGCCTTACGTGCTTTTTCCTGGGAAAAAACAGGTTTCAGGACTTTTACCTGCTGACGCCAGTCAGTGCGGATATAAGTTGCATTTTTATTTTTCTGCATAAGGGTCTTGATTTTTTTTGAAAACTCCCTTATCTGCTCTGAATCCTTGCCAATAACACGTACTTCAACCTTACCGTTCATTGGCATTCCAAGGATTAAACGCTCTATTTTTATCCGGGCATCAAGGAAATTATCTTTAACATAGCTATATAGCCTTTTTTTCAGTTCAGGTATGCCTTTTTCTGATTTAAAGTTGATTATTAACTGTCCATAGCCACTATTAGGGTCTTCAATATAATACACAATCATAAACCGCAAAGCGCCACGACCAGTCCATGTGGAAACAGAATCCACCTCCGGCTGTTCAAGCAGCCATTTTTCTATTTTTTTTAAATCCCCGGTTGTTTTATGGATTTTAGTGCCTTCAGGCAGCCAGTAATCTAGTGTCAGCTTTGTAGCGCTGGAAGTAGGGAAAAACGCAGGTGATACCTTGCTAAAAGCCACAAATGACATCATTATGATTGCTATCATTACTGTCAGGGACTTCCAGCGATTATCAATGCAAACCTCTAAAAACCGCCTGAAACCACGATAAAACCTGTTATCATAGGCATCTTTCATTTCTTTTTTAACTTTTAGAAACTTATAGCACATAAACGGCATAACTGTTATCGCCAGAACCCAGCTAATAGACAGCGAAATCAGCACTACCCGGTACAATGCGGAACAGTATTCCCCCATAGAGTCAGGGGAAAAGCCTATCCCTGCAAAAGCAAGAATAGCAATAACCGTGGCTCCTAAAAGAGGGAACGTTGTCTGCTTAACAACCTGGTTGCAAGCAGTAAGCTTCTCCATTCCCTGTTGTATGCGCACAAGAATACCATCAGTTATTACTATTGCATTATCAACCAGCATTCCAAGTGCTATAATCAATGCCCCTAATGACATACGGTGAAGGTCAATGTTCTGGAACTTCATAAACAGGAAAGTCCCGCAAATAATTATAAGAAGCATTGTTCCTATTAAAATCCCGCTTCTTAGGCCCATAAAGACCATCAGTATTGCTATAACAATTGCAATAGCTTCAATAAGGTTAACTATAAAACTGTCAAGAGCTTTTGTTACAATGCCGGGCTGGAAATAAACACTGTTTATCTCCATTCCAGCTGGCTTTAGGCCTGCTAGTTCCTTTAATTTTGCTTTAACTTTTTTTCCGAGTTCAACAACATTTACCCCTTCAGCATTTGAAATCCCAAATGCTATTGCAGACTGGTTATTAAACCGCATGATCTCTATTGGTTTTTTGTCATAATCTCTTTTTATTGTTGCAATATCTTTTAATCTGAAGCTTTTACCTGTTTTATCATCAGAAACAAGGATATCACCTATTTCTTCAATGGATTTAAAGCCTCCTGTTGTGTATAGCCTGATATTTTCATCTCCAATGTTGATATCACCCATTGGAGAGATAATATCCTGTTTTCTAAGAGTTTCAAAGATTTCAGGGCGAGCAATTCCAAGTTTAACTGCATTTGAAATATTTATGTATATTTTTTCCTGCGGCATTCCCCAGGTGTCAACTTTTGCAACACCTTCAATAAGCAGGATTTCTTTTCTTATATAGTCTACGTAATCTTTTATTTCCCTATAAGTATAACCCTCGCCTGTTACTGCAAAGAGCATTCCGTATACATCCCCGAAATCATCGTTTACAACAGGGGTTATCCCTGGCGGAAGATGCCCTTTACAGTCATTTACCTTGCGTCTTAGTTCATCCCAGATTTGAGGGAGGTCTTTTGCTGCGTATTTGTCCTTTGCTTCAGCATAAACTATTGATTGCTCAGGATATGATATGGATTTTACTTCATCAATCTGCCCCATAGACTGGACTGCTGCTTCTATAACATCAGTAACCCGCTGTTCAACTTCCTGTGGGCTTGCTCCCGGATATTGGGTAACAATAATTGCCTGTTTTATGGTATATTCAGGGTCTTCATACCTGCCAAGCTTAGCATAGGAGAATAAGCCGCCTACAACCAGCAAAACTGTCAGAAATATAGTTATTGTGCTTTTCTTGATTGCTAATTCTGCTATGTTCATTTGTCTAAATCCAGCCTTTTGTATTCCTTGATTTTGTCGCCTTCCAGAATATGGTGAACACCTGAAACTATGATCCTGGTGTTATTTTCAAGACCTGACGATATTAAGGCCTGATTGTTCAGGAATTCTTTTATCTTTATGTTTTTTTTAACAGCAATGCTGTCTTTGCTTACAGT
Source organism: Candidatus Gastranaerophilales bacterium (assembly GCA_028278605.1). Lineage (GTDB taxonomy): Bacteria > Cyanobacteriota > Vampirovibrionia > Gastranaerophilales > UBA9971 > JANQEB01. The sequence goes on along the minus strand of JANQEB010000212.1, from coordinate 2,664 downwards.
CCAGACATATTGCTGTTTATCACTATCTGAAAATATTGCGTTAACCGGTATTTCAAGACCGGAACTATTCTTATCATTGCTTTTTATTATTACTGTAGCTGTCATTCCCGGTAATATTGAAACATTTTCCCGGTTTTTCAGGTAAAAAGTTGCGAGGTAGGTATCTGTTACCTTGTCTTTTTGTTTGGATACAGATTTTAGTTTTAGAGGGAATTTTTGCCCCGGGTAATTCCGAAATTCAATGCTGTAATTGTAGTTTTTGTTATTTGAGACCATCAGCTTTTCAGGGATATTTATTTCAATGTCGAGATTATTTAAGTCCTGAAGTACAGCTATAGTTTCTTTTGCATTAACAAAATCGTGATTGTCCGCAATTTTTTTTGTTATCACACCTGAAAAAGGCGCCTTAATTACTGTATCTTTTAGTCCTTTTTGAGCAAGTGATAGGGCTGATTTTGTAACCTCATAAATTTTCTCCTTGGCCTGGTAATCAGCTTTTGCAACGTAATCTTTTTCATAAAGGACTTTGTATCTCCTGTATTGCTCTTCGGCTTCAAAAAGATTTGCCTTAACAGCTTCGAGTTTAAATTTTTGGCTATCAGAGTCTATTTGGGCTAAGATTTGCCCTTTTTGGACCTTTTGCCCTTCTTCTATAGGAAGGTTTATTAATCTTCCCGAAATATCAAAAGATAAATTAGTCTTGCTTGAAGACTCTACAGTTCCCGGAAATTCCCTGTTTACAGTACTAAAAGAATTCCTAACAATAAAAGTTTTTGCTATTTTTACCGGCACTTCCTGGTTAAGTTCTTTTTTTCCGCACCCTGTCAGAAATATAATTATTCCTATAAGTAATAAAAAAATTTTTTTCATTTTTATATTCCTTATTTAATTTTTTGTGCAGATAACAATAAACAGGTCATAGTGCCGTATTCATAAGTTTTAGTGTTAAAGTTGCCAAATCCGCTTTTTTCCAGGGCTTCAACCAATTCTTCTTTTGATAAAAAATGGGACGGATAGCCGCACATTTTTGTTACCAGTTCATGAAAGGAAGCTGAAACATTCTTATAAGTGTTGTCATCAAATAAAAAATGGTTTGAGACAAATATACCGCCAGGGTTTAGTATTTTGTTTATTTTTTTGAAAATCACTTTTAAATCTTGTTTCCAGCCGTACAGTACATTTGAGGTTAATGCCAGGTCATAAGTTTTTTTTAGCTCTTCCAGGTTATTTAAGTCAAGGCCGGTTGCAGAAATTTTATTCTTATAGCCTTTTGAATAAATATATTCTTCTATGGTGTCCTTATTTCCCGGTAAGTCGATTATTTCAGAGGTTAAATTTTTATTTCTGTCAATTAAAGCCATTGAAAATGTTCCATGACTTCCGCCCAAATCGCACATATGCCTGAAATTACCAAAACCATCAATAGATGTTATGAACTCTGTGGTATTTTGTACCATTCCGGCAAGCGCATGTTGTGCTATTTTCTTTAACATGCTGCACCCAAGCCACATTTTTTTATTAGACTCAAGCTTTTCTCCTTTTATCATTTTGGGCAAATTGCTTAATATATTCATATGAGTACAATTCATAAGCAAAACTTCGCCCTGGTATAACGGGGATTTTTTCAGCAAATATTCCTGGGACTCAGGGGTTAATACATAATTAAGCCCGCGTTTTTCCATTAATCCCAATGAAACATAGACATTAAGCAATGCTTCTGTTATATCAGGCTTAAAGCCTAATTCCCCGGCAATTTCAACGGCAAGCATACCTTCATAACCTATTAAATCAAAAATCCCTGATTCAACCCCAAAAACTAATACGTCCAGGGCTTTGCTATCATAGATAATTTTGTCTAAAATTTCTTTTTTGATTTTCACTGTTGGTAAATTCATTTTTATTTCTCCTTATATTTACTTATTGTTTGGCAACCATACACTTATGGCAAAAAAATTTATACTTTTAAAATACCTTCTACAAGGTTGCTTATTCTTTCTAAATCCTGCTCATTTGGCTTTCCTGGAACTTTTTTTATTTTTAATGAGATCTGTAAGTTCTTTTTCATTTATTTCTATAAGAAATTTTTCGTATTCTGAAAAAAAATCTTCTAAAAAACTTAACTTATCCTCATCCAAAGTTTCATAGTATTTTTTAAAACCTGATTCTGCGTTTTCATGAATTTTTTCATGTTTATCAAGGATTTCCAGACCTTTATTAGAGATATCAATCAATATTTTTGAAGCATTATCAGGAGCTATATTTTTGATAATAAACCCTTTTTTTTCAAGTTTTTTTAACACTTCTGACACGCTACCTTTTGTCATATCCAGGATTTTTGCCAATTCTGTAACGCTTGAATTTTTATGTTTGTTAATATGCATCAACATAAAAACTTCTGAATGATAAACTACCTGCCCATCACCAAAATCATGAGGTTTTTTCTCTGATTCTGCCCATAATTTAGCAACTTTTTTAAATTTTTTCATTGCATTATAATTCGTCATATTTATAGTGTATGGCAGCCTAACACTTTTGTCAATACTTATTTTTTAATTTTTATAGATTCTTCTAGTGCACAGTTAAGTAAATTTTATAGAATCGTCATTCTGAGCCGCCTCCCGCCATAGGCGGGGCGGGCGAAGAATCTCATTACCTGAGATCCTT
>JANQEB010000211.1 GCA_028278605.1 Candidatus Gastranaerophilales bacterium | reverse complement strand
GGGCGGGCGAAGAATCTCATTACCTGAGATCCTTCGGCCACCCCCCACCATGGGTGGGGTGGGCTCAGGATGACGGACAAAATTAATTTAACAGAGTACCAGGCTATAATTCATTTTTAGCTAACCCGTCATTCGGGTTAATTAGTTTGAATATTTAGTATAAAATAACAGTTATATATTTAAACCCATAAATATCATTATGGAATTTTCTGATTTTTTAAAAAAAGATTTCTATGACTTCTCCTCTTCGCCCTTTGCTAAAACCGAAGAAGGATCTGTGCTTGAAACGGTTGCGCAAAGCTTTGCAGGCAGGAAAGATGCTGTAAAAGAACTTCTTCAGCTGTTAACTTCCGATAAAATTAAGCTGATCCATATAAAAGGCCCCTCTGGAACCGGTAAAACCTATTTTGTAAAATCAATTCTTTATCTGCTTGAAAAAAAGGTTCTGACATATTATTTCGAGTGTTCACAGGCTACAAACATTGATGATATTATACTTTCCCTGTTTAATTACCTTAAAAAGACTACTGCAAAAGACAGGGAATACATAAAGAACTTCAAAATTTCAGCGTCTTATTCAATTGATGAAAGGCTTATAAACAGGATAAAAAATCTTCAAAAGCCGCTTTTGATCTTTATTGAGGATATAGAAAACCTTTTTCAGGCAACAGGCAAGAATAATAGGGCTGAATTAATAAGCTTTTTGAACTTTTTATCATCTGTCCCGGTAATTAAAGTTATTGCAACAGGCGAATACTTGCCTGACATGGAAGATAAAAAAGGGGTTTGTACGCTTAAAATAGGCGGCTTAAGGCAGCAGGAAGCGTATAAGTTAATAGAAAAAGCAGAAGTTTCTGACTCAGAGGGACTTACACAGAGTATTTTTGAAATTACCGGGGGAAATCCGGAAAATATCCTTTTGTTTTGCGCATTTGTGAAAAACTCTAAGCTGCCTGCTAATGAGCTGGTTCAAAGGGTGCAAACTTCAGGCGGTAATTTTAAAAAGCTGGTTGCCGAGCAGGTTTATGACTATATTCCGCAGGAATATAAAGACCTGGCAGACTTTTTAATACTCTCAAGGCATTCGTTCTCCTTAGAAGCTTTGAAAAAACTTGATTTTATCCCGGATACAGAGGAAAAAATTAATTACCTGCTATCAACAAAATTATTGAGTGAGAGCAATAGTAATTTCCAGATTAAACCCGTGCTTAAAAACTATCTGATACCAAAAATTTCTAAAGACCAAAAAGTGAAAATCCATAACCGGCTGCATGATATGTACTCAGACCAGATTGCCGCAAAGCTTGAGCAAAGGATTTTGCCTGTTTCAAGGAAGCTTTTATACTCAGAGCAGTATTTTCACTATGTAAAGCTCTCAGAGCTGGGGGTTATACCTGAATATGACGCTAAAACCCGGCGTCAAATGGAAGCAGAGGACTTTTTAGCAAGGGTTGAAGAGGATGAAGGCCCTGACAGCATGGATGAAAAGCTTCATGGCGAATTAGACAGTGTTTCAGATGAAGATTATGATTCACAAATCAGCTTATCTGAAGATGAAAAAGTCCTGGTTGAAGATGCAGAGAAAGAAAAAACTTCTGAAGACAATGGTAATGTAGAGAAAACAGACTTTGACCTGTTGCAAAAGGCCGGGGAAGAACTGAAGCAATCCCTGGAATCCTTTCAGGAGCAGGACGACAGGCTGAACTATAACGCTGTTTTATTTAAACTGGCTAATTTATACAAGGAACATTATAGGCATGATCAGGCTTTGCAGAACTATTACGCTATTTTAAACTCTGAACAGCAATATATACCTGATGGTATACTACATGAAGTACTGGAAAATATTGGTGAGATTTATGATTACAGGAAAGATTTTGCATCTTCCATAAATTACTTTACAAAAGCGCTTCTGGAAGCGCAAGAACTTGGTAATAAAACTAAAAAAGCAGAAATATACTTTAAAATTGCCCTTGCATTTGATGACCTGGGTGATTACGAGAGCGCCTTAAAATTTTACCGCCAAAATATTGAAACCTCGGACAATCCTGCTGAAAATCAGTTTTTAGCGGCGGCATGCTCTAATACCGCTGATATTTACGATGAAATGGACAATCCGTTAAAGGCAATTGAGTTTTATAAAAAGTCTTTTGACTATGATAAAAGGGTTAATAACCCTGAAGGAGAATATGAAGTCCTTTCCAGGCTGGGAAATATCTATTTTGAAACCGGGAATTATACTGAAGCCGGCAAATGTTTTTATAAAGAGCTAAGTATTGCAAAGGAAATCAAGGACCCGTACAAAATTGCAATGAGCTATATTGATATAGGCGATATTTTCCTGTTTGAAAAGAACTATGAAAAGGCAATTAAGGCGTTTATGCTGGCAAAAAAGTCTATAAACACAACTATATCAACTGATAGCAAGGAAAAGATTAACCGCAGGTTCCGGCAGGTAATAGACGAAGTCGGCCGCAAAAAATATAATGACTTACTGCAAAAGATCAGGGCTAAGCATGCGTGAACTTGAACTGCTCAAAAACGGGGCCGGGGAGTTTAATATAGCTCTTAATGATGACCAGGTAGAGAATTTCAGGATTTATCTTGAGTTATTAACTGAATTTAACAGCCATACAAACCTTGTAAGCTCTGTAGAAGCTGAAACTGTAATTGCAAAACATTTTCTGGATTCGCTTGCGATAGGGCTGGCCCATAAAGAAATAAACCTGAATCAGCAATTAAGCCTCATAGATATAGGAACAGGCGGAGGATTCCCTGGAATCCCGCTTCTAATTGCGTTTTCCAGCTGGAAGTTGTGCGCTGTTGACTCAGTTGCAAAAAAGCTTGAGTTTATTAAAATTTTGGCTGAAAAGCTGGGAATAACAAATAGAATAGAAATAGTTCCCGCAAGGGCAGAGGAACTGGCCAGGCTTCCGGAAAAAAGAGAAGGGTTTGACCTTGCAGTAACCAGGGCAGTGGCAAAATTAAATGTAATTTCCGAGTACTGCTTGCCTTTTGTTAAAGAAAACGGATATTTTGTTTCCTACAAGGCAAAATCAGCCCAAAGCGAACTGGAAGAAGCCCAAAACGCAATTTCCTTGCTGGGCGGAAAGTGCGAATCAGTACTCAAATATTCGCTTACAGGCGAAGAGCAAAGGAATCTGGTTTTAATTAAAAAGGTAGCTTCAACTCCCGGTAAATACCCCAGAAGGACAGGGGTTCCGGCAAAAAAGCCTTTGGTAAGGTAGCATTAGCAATTCGAGTTGTCTAATTTATTGCTTAAATTCAACAAAAAAAGAGCGACTGTCTGTGAAAAAGTCTACCCGTACCATGACAAAGTGAGTCTAAACTCTTTCTTTTTATTTTATTAAAAACTATAATTTCATACATAAATGAAGCTATTTAATTTCGTGATTCAGGTTATTTATCAGTTACAATATTACTTATTACCAAATGGTTTTATCTAAAAGTCATTAAAAAGTAAAAATTTTTATGAATTTTTATAAAAAAAACCTCAAAAAATATATAGCTCTCTCAATTTTCAGTCTGATTTTTTTCTGGTCAGCCTACGCTTTTTGCAATAATTTTTTCGTAAATATTGTATATGACTCCCTGGTAAAGATAACTTCCCCGAATAAAACATCTAAAGATATTGTAATTGTTGCAATAGACGATTCATCTATTAATAAAATAGGCAGATGGCCGTGGAAAAGGACTTATTATACGGATATTTTCGAATACTTGGAAAACATAGCCGGGGCAAAAACCATTGCTTTTGATTCTGTGCTTGTGTCTTACGGGAATAAACAGGATGATAATGAGTTTTTCAAGAGGTTCTCCGGGCTGAAAAGTGTAATTCCGGGAATATTTTTCAGTAAAGACAGGGCCCATTTTTTAAATAAAAATGAAGATGAACTTCACAGGGTTTTTAGCGGTAAATTTTCAGTTGAAGTCAAGGATAACAGGAGTTCACGGTTAATTGAGGCTTCTGAGTATGCCAGCTCTTCTTTTTCACTTAAAGAAGTCATGGGTTCAGTGGAGAAAATGGGTTCTGTGCTTTCCCATCCTGATAAAGACGGAATAATAAGAAAAGCAGAGCATTTATTTTACTATAAAGATAAGTATTATCCTTCTCTTGCCCTGGCTGTATTCAAACAACTCAACACTGATGCTGAATTTACTCTACAGGATGAGTTTATAACCATAACTTCAGAGGGAAAAACATTTAGCGCTCCGATGTATTCCGGTAATGATGGCAGTTTCAGCTATATACGATGGTATAAGCCAAAAGATAAGGCTTATCCGTACAGAACAATCAGCGCATGGAAAGTTATACAAAGCTATAAGAATATCAAACAGGGGGAGAAGCCTCTGCTTGATGAGTCTGTGTTTAAGGATAAAATCATTGTGCTGGGCGCGACTTCAACTGCGATAAAGGACATAAAGTCTACCCCGCTTAAGTTCGACTATCCGGGAGTGTATATTCAGGCTACTGTCATTGATAATGTTTTAAATAACGAGTTTATTACCAGGCCATCAAAGCTTTATGAAGTTTTAATATTATTATCTATAGTTATAGCAGGATTTTGGGCTATATTTTCTCTTCCTCCTATATACAGTTCAGTATCATTAACTTTTTTAGCAGTCGGATATCTTTATATTTGCCTGTTTTTCCTATATCCAAAAAGCTTTGCGCCTGATGCTGTTACGCCTATAGTGTTTATTGCCTGTATAATGCTTATTGGGTACGGGTATAAGTACTTCATAGAAGACGCCCGCAAGCAAAAGACAAGGAATTTATTTGCCAAATATGTATCAAAAGACATTATGGAAGAGATTCTAAGGGATCCTGACAAAATAAAACTGGATGGAAAACGAGCTGATATAAGCATTTTATTTGTTGATATACGAAATTTTACCCATATTTCAGAAATCCTGGACCCTGAAAAGGTAGGAGAGCTTTTAAACGAGTACTTTAGCGAGCTAATACCGATAATATTCAAGTATAAAGGTACAGTTAACAAGTTTATCGGCGATGCTGTAATGGTAATATTCGGGGCGCCTGTTGAGAACCCTGACCATCCGCAAAATGCGGTTAAATGCGCGCTTGAAATACTTAAAAAGGTAAATGATTTAAGGATTAAATGGGTGTTAGAAGATGAAAAGCCGGATATAGAAATAGGAATAGGCATAAGCTCAGGCGAGGCGTTTGTGGGGAACGTGGGTTCAGAGGAGCGGTTTGAGTACAGCGCAATAGGAAGCACCGTAAACATCGCTAACCGCCTGGAAACCTTTAATAAGTTGTATAAAACCTCGATTTTAATAAGCGGGGAAACTTATGAGCGGGTTAACGACATGGTAATAGCAGATGAAATAGATTCTGTGCAGGTAACGCAGAATTCAGAGCCCATAAAAATCTTTGAGCTAAAGGCTTTGAAATAAAAAATATTTACTCATCACATTTATCCAGAGAGCATCGGTCTAATTTTTTTACGTATATATACAACCCGATAAACATTCCTATAATTCCCACTATTCCGACAATTTCATATATTAAGTAGGTAATAAAAAATTTTGGTAGTGGTATTTTTTGACGTGGCGTCATTTGCGAAGCAGGATTACAAAAACGGAAACGATTTAGTTTTTGATGCGAAGCAGGTGTTCGCAAGAACTCATTTTCGTTTTTGTAACTCATTTTCATTGCGAGGAGTGAAACGATACTTCGGCTTCGCTCAGCACAGGCTCCGCAATCTATAAAACATTTCAGTTATATGGATTGCCACGTCGGGCACAAACCCTTCAGCGAAGGGTTTGTGCCCTCCTCGCAATGACATAAGGAAAATTAATTAGCAATTCGAGTAAAAATCAATTTATTATTAAAAAAAGTTGTAATAATTGATACACTATTTCGTATTTTCAGAAACTAATTACACAAAATAGCAAATTATGCTCTATAATGAAAATGAAGTTATGAGCACGTTATACCGCTCCCAAAATAAATTTCGGATTTTAACTGCTAACGCTTGGAGCGGTATGGCGAAGCAGGAGCGATGGATTTTGGAAAATCCGGCTTTGCC
>JANQEB010000209.1 GCA_028278605.1 Candidatus Gastranaerophilales bacterium | reverse complement strand
TAAAATACGAAATAAAATAACATTTTTTTCAACAGTTTATGCTATTATCTGTGCCTATAATGCAATCATATTGCTGAATTTACATATTTAAGCTAATTCACGACTCGGGTAAAATAGCAATTCGAGTTACTTAATATATTTTTTTTTGGATATTAATGTGGTATTATTATTCGCATACTCATATTATAGACATTTGGTTAGTAATCGTAAAAATCAAACTGGGTAGGATAAATAAGGGGATTGAGCTTTGAGTTATCCGCAGGAAAAAAATCTTCAGACAAAAAAAGTTTTATCTGGCAAACAGTACAAAAACATGGGCGAATTTAAATTTACAACAAGAGACACAAGTCAACTAAACCTCGAAAAAACATTGGCTAAAGAGGAAAAAAACTTACCTGACTTTAACTTTTCAGGTCAGACAAACCCGGTATCAAAGACTACAACAAGAGAAAAAACAGCAAGCACAGTTGAGAAAACTGAAACTACAACCGCAAACCCTGTAAAAGTAATTGAAAAACAGGAAACCCCGGTTACAACAAAACCTGATAGTGAAATTGAGCAAATAGTTAACGCTGTTATATGTGCAAAAAATTCAATTGTTGAGGAAGTTTCAGCTAATTTTGAAAAAAAACTCGAGAAGCTTGACGACACAATAATCGAATTAATAAGCTGTAAAGCAGAAAATGAAAGGTTAAAAGCTAAAATTGATAATTTAACCAGGGAAAACTATAGGCTCAAAAAAGAAACCAGAAGCTTCAGGCAGGTCATGCCGGGATTTTTTATTAAAATAAAGACAGAGGGATTTAATCTGTAAAATTCGGCATTTCTCCCAAGATTAAAGAGGCACCCATTTCTATGAATAGAAAAAAAACAGGTTTCTTAATAACGATAATTTTTCTGGTTTTTTTCGCATTTACAGGAAGAGTTCTTGCTGAAGGTAATTTTATAATCAAGTATATTGTGCCTGATAGAGCCGGAAAATTGCTTTTTTTAGGCGGTAAAAAGCAAGATAAAAAAATAAAAACCAAATATAATGTTACAAGGCTCTCTGAGCCTCCCCGTATGGTTGTAGATATAGAAAACGCGGTTCTTCCGGAGGGTAAAAAGTCTATAGAGCTCTCTAACTCAGGGCTGAAAGGAGAAATTCGCATTGCCCAGTTTTCTACTGACCCTGATGTGGTCAGGGTTGTATTCACCTCGGACTCTGCGGAAGCTCTTGATGAAATTAAAATACGGATTTATAAAAATAACGTTGCGTTTGAACTTGAGGAAGTTGAGCTGGCGAAAATTCCTGTTGCTTCCGTATATAAAGATAGAAACATACCTGAGAGCAATGACAAAAAAGAAACCGGCAAATTAGCAGAGAAAGAAGTTTCCGGCCCGCAGGAAAAGCCGCCGGTTATAAAAAAAGTTGAAAAACAGGAAGTCAGGGACGAGTCTGAAAAAGTCGTAAAGATTGAAAAAGAAAACGTTGATGGAGGCAAGCCCCCGATTCCGGCGACTGAACTTAAAGAAAAAGAGGCCATACTTGATGAAATCAAGAAAAAAGTAAAGCATAACATAGTTATTAACAATGTTGTGCAGCATGAAAACCGTGTATTAATTTCAGGTGCGGGAATTATCTCACTTGCGGAGCCGTTTGTCCTTGACTCGCCGACAAGAAAAATTTTTGACATCCCGGAAGCCGTGCTTAATTCAGCTGGGCTTATCAGGGTTTTCACGCTGAATAACAACGATACCGTCAAAGTAGCCCAGTTTGACCCAAAAACCGTAAGGATAGTAGTAGAAACCGGCAGTCCTGACGACTACACAAACGCATTTTCACCGGATTTACAATCAATCATAATTTCCACGAAAAACGATATTTCCTTTGCGGAATTTCCGGATAACAATTCAGCCGGCGCAGTTAAGGATATCAAGGTTATAAAGCAGGATGAAAACATAACAAAAGTATTATTGACTTCCGAAAAACCAATAATACATAATATTGACCGCCTTTATTCACCTGACAGGCTTGATATCAGCCTTTTTAACATCAAGCAGCCCGAAAAGGAAAAACTTATCGGCCTGGAAAAAACAGGTCAGTTCCATGGGTTTAAAACCGAGGTTATTGAGAAGTTTCCCAACGGTTCAAAATGGAAGTTTCCGCTAAACAGCTCAACAGTAATCAAATCAAAGCTCAGCCTTGACGGAAGAGTGCTCGAAATCACCCTTCAGGATACTCTTGCCGTAGTGCCTGGGGACGCCGGCGCAGTTAAAAATAAAATCATAATTGACCCCGGGCATGGCGGCTATGACCCCGGAGCGCAAAATAACGGGATTTATGAAAAGGATCTTGCGCTTGACGTCTCAAGAAGGGTGAAAAAATACCTTGAAGGGGCCGGCTTTTATGTGATGATGACAAGGGAGCAGGATAAAACAGTTTCCCTGAAAGAAAGAGTGGCACTTACAAATAAGGAAAATCCCGACCTGTTTTTGAGTATTCATGTAAATGCATCCAGGAACCCCGACATAAGAGGCGTGGAAACCCATTGGTATACCATTAAAAGCAGGCCTCTTGCAATGCATGTGCAGGATCAGATGGTCAACAGGGTTGTTATTCCTGATAGGGGGCTTAAAAATTCCCGGTTTTATGTTTTGCGCCATACAAAAGTCCCTGCCATATTAGCTGAAATCGGTTATATGTCTAACGAAATAGAAATGGCCCAACTGATGACAGAAGAGAGAAAAGAGGCTTCCGCAAGGGCAATCGCAGAAGGGATCATAAATTATATTAAGGAAAAAAGCCGGAATTCAGACCCGTCCGGCAAACAAAAATTGTAAAAAAAATGGTAGCGGTATTTTTTGACGTGACGTCATTTGCGAAGCAGGAGTATAAAAACGAAAACTAAATTGTTTTCGTTTTTATAACTCATTTTCATTGCGAGGAGTGAAACGATAATTCGGCTTCGCTCAGCACAGGCTCCGCAATCCACTTAAGTCTACCTGGTGATGGATTGCTTCGCCCGCCCCGCCCATGGCGGGTACCGGGCTCGCAATGACAAATCACGTATTTTTATACCACTACCAAAAAAATGTAATTAACTCGAATGACGGGTTAGTTATTTTTTAAAAATTTCTTCAGGGTGGGGATATAGAATCATTTCATTTTATACCGCTACCAGAAATTTTATTTATACTATAATTTTATAAAATTATCATTGAGAAGAAATCTTTTAAATGAAAGAAAACCCAATTGGAATATTTGACTCCGGAGTAGGCGGGCTGACTGTTTTAAAAGAACTCACAGGCCTGATGCCCAATGAAAATTACCTGTATTTTGGAGATACAGCCAGGATTCCTTACGGTGAAAAAACAACAGAGCAGTTAACTGCTTATGTAAGAGGAATTTTGGAGTGGTATAAATCTCAAAATGTTAAGGCTGTTGTGATGGCATGCAATACCAGCTCGGCAACAGTGTATGAAAGCATTAAAGATGATTATAATTTCCCTGTATTCAGCCTGATAGAGCCAACAGCCGAGTATATTTCCTATGTGAGCGCGGAAAAGATCGGCCTGCTTGCAACTACGGCAACTGTAACCTCAAAAGCCTATACAAAAGCTATCCGGAAAATCAGTCCTTCCAAGGAAGTTTATGAGACCGCATGTCCCGGACTGGTTGAAATCATAGAAAGTAATAAAGCTGATACTTCTGAGGCAAAAAAACTTGTTATAAAGTATGTAGTGCCGCTTTTGCAAAAAGGCGCAGAGAAAATCATTCTTGGGTGTACTCATTACCCGTTTTTAGGCCGGATGATTCAGGATGTGGCTAATGATAAGGAAATACTGATTGACCCGGCAAAACACCTGGCTGAAAAAGTAGCTGAAACCCTTATGCATTCGGATTTAATAAGCGACGGGGAAAAAGGTTCAGTAAGGTTTTATGCAAGTTCAAATGCGCCTATGTTCGTTGAGGCAGGCAGAAGTTTTTACCCGGATATAAACGAAGCCATGGAATTAGAAATAGGCGAAGTTACAAAGGTTATAAAGTAATTTTATGGGGACTTCAGGCGTAAATAAAAAGCAGGTGCCGCTGGCTGAACTGTTAAGGCCAAAGACCCTCGAGGAATTCCTGGGACAAAACCAGGTTATAGAAAAGGATTCTGCGCTTTATAACCTGATATTTTCCGGCCATTTGTTTTCAATGATTCTATGGGGGCCTCCCGGTTGCGGGAAAACGACTTTTGCAAGGCTGTTATCCGGTCAGTTAAATTGCATTTTCAGGGAATTAAGCGCGGTTAACTCCGGGATAAAAGACCTCAGAAGCATAGTTGCTGACGCGGAAATCGAACTTGACTCCACAGGGCGAAAAACTGTGGTCTTTATCGATGAAATCCACAGGTACAGCAAGTCCCAGCAGGATGCTATCCTGCCTCACGTTGAAAAAGGCACAATTTTTGTAATCGGCGCAACCACCGAAAATCCTTCTTTCCAGGTGATTCCGGCGTTACTTTCCAGGATTCAGACGGTTGTTTTTGACAGGCTTGATGAGCAAAATATTCTCCAGATAGTAAGAAAAGGTTATGCCTACCTTATGAATACTTATGGCAAGGTCGAACTGGACTCAAGAATAGGCGAATTCCTTGTAAGATATGCTTCCGGTGATGCAAGGGCAGCTTTAAACCTTGTGGAATATTCATATTTTGCGGCTTATAGCGATAAAAAAATAACACTGGAATCAGTAGAGCGGCTTGCCCGGCAAAAAGCAGTAAAATATGGGGTTCAGGAGCATTATGACCTTGCCTCTGCGTTGCAAAAGAGTATTCGTGGTTCTGATGCTGACGCTGCAATTTACTGGCTTGCAAAAATGATTATTTCAGGCGAAGATCCCCGCTTTATCGCAAGAAGGTTGATTATTACAGCTGCAGAAGACATAGGAAACACTGATCCTGAAGCGCTTAACGTTGCTTTGAACGCTCACAGGGCTGTGGAATTAACAGGGCTTCCTGAGGGGCGCATTCCCCTTTCTATGGCTGTGATTTATCTTGCAAGAGCACCCAAGTCTAATGAAACTATTAAGGCAATTGACGGTGCGCTGGCAGATATTCAAAACGGACAGGATTTTTCCCCGCCCGCACACCTTAAGGACGCGCATTATAAGGATGCAGCAAAGTATGGTTTTGGGCAGGGATATGTGTATACCCACAGTGCGCCTGAGATAGATCAAAACTTTATGCCTGATGAGCTTATCGGGAAAAAATATTGTGATGAAAAACAATAAAATTACTAGTGCACAGTTAAGTAAATTTTATAGAATCGTCATTCTGAGCCGCCTCCCGCCATAGGCGGGGCGGGCGAAGAATCTCATTACCTGAGATCCTT
>JANQEB010000208.1 GCA_028278605.1 Candidatus Gastranaerophilales bacterium | reverse complement strand
AAGGATCTCAGGTAATGAGATTCTTCGCCCGCCCCGCCTATGGCGGGAGGCGGCTCAGAATGACGATTCTATAAAATTTACTTAACTGTGCACTAGTGAGTCTTTGATGTCCTTTTGTCACTTTTCAATGGCATGTGTTTGCTCTTTAAGTTAGGTATTGTTCTGGTAAAATACATATAGAACAAATCGAATTTGAAAGGCTCTGTGATGGGGCAAAAAACCTTAATTTTAATAGACGGGCATGCTCTGGCTTACAGACAGTATTTTGCGCTGGAACGCACCGGCATGAAAACAGCTGATAATACACCCACATGGGCAGTTTATGGATTCATGAAGGCGCTTTTTGACCTTTTGCGCAAAGTAAAGCCTGATGCAATAGCGGTTTCCTTTGACAAAGGCAGGGAAACATTCAGGGTAAAGGAATACCCGGAATACAAAGCTAACAGGCAGGCAATGCCCGATTCTCTGCGGGAACAGTTTTCGTCAATTATAGAAGGGATAAAAGCGTTTGAGATTCCTGTATACGAAATGTCAAACTACGAAGCAGACGATATAATCGGTACAATCTCTAAAAAAGCAAGGGAACTTGGCCATAAAACGTTGATTCTAACAGGTGATCAGGATGCTTTCCAGCTTGTTGACCCGGAAAAAGCAGTCACGGTTTTGATTCCGTCCAAAGGTGAACTTGTAGAGTATGACCGCGACAAAATCCGTGAGAAACTCGGTGTTTATCCGGAAAACGTGGTTGACCTCAAGGGCTTGCAGGGTGATGCTTCCGATAACATCCCCGGCGTTAAAGGAGTAGGGGAAAAAACCGCTGTAAAGCTAATTGACCAGTTTGGTCCGGTTGAAAGCATTTATGAGCATATTGATGAAATAAGCTCAAAGAGCCTGAAACAAAAGCTTGAAACCGACCATGAAATGGCAATAAAGAGCAAGCACCTGGCGACAATTTGCTGTGAAGTCCCTATTGACTTTGATTTTGAACATACACACATGACACTTCCCGATATAGACAAAGTTACGGCTTTTTTAAAGAAGTATCAGTTTAACAGCCTGCTAAAAATCCTTCCTGAGGTTCTGGAACACTGTTGCCAAAATGGTATGGAGGAAGAACATGGCCAGGAAGCCATATCTCAAGTGCAAACCCAGATGAGGCTTAACCTGGAAATCGCGCTTAAAAAGGTAGAAAAAAGTAAAACTTTTAAAGTTAACACGCAGATAGTAGATACAGAAGAAAAATTCCGGGAGTTCCTGCAAAAACTGGAGGATCAAGAGGTATTTTCTCTTGATACAGAGACTACCAGCCTAAATGTGTTTGATGCGAAGCTGGTCGGCATCTCAATCGGCTGGAACCCGCACATAACTATCGCGGAATACGAAGTAACAATGGACAAAGAAGAGCCTGATCTCACTGAGAATTTCTATATTCCGGTTGGACATATTCAGGGAACTCAGCTAAATCAGGATTATGTATTGGAAAAGCTAAAACCAATTCTTGAGAGCAAAGAAATACGTAAGGTTCTTCAGAATGCAAAGTATGAAATGCATATATTTAAGGGCTTAAACATAGAGCTAAACGGCATTGCAATGGATACCATGCTTGCCAGCTATGTAAAAGAACCCGCATTTAAGCATGGGTTAAAGCAGCAGGCGTTTACACGCCTGGGATATGAAATGACAGACATAGAAGAGCTGATAGGAAAAGGCAAAAACCAGATTACAATGGCGCAAACAAGCATACAGGACGCTGCTGATTATGCATGCGCTGACGCAAAATCCACGCTTGAGCTGGCCGGGTTTTATGCAAAAAACATGAGCGCTGAAGAGAAAAACGTGCTTTATGAAGTTGAAGAACCTCTTGTTCCGGTGCTTACAGACATGGAACGTAACGGGGTCAGCATAGATACTGAATATTTAAGCAAACTGTCATCTGAGCTTCAGGCCAATATTGATAAAATCGAAACCAAAGTGTATGAGCTTGCAGGAGAGGGGTTTAACCTGAATTCGCCAAAGCAGGTGGGCGAAATCCTGTTTGAGAAAATGAAGATTCCGCCAAAAGGCAAGGTAAAGACAAAAACCGGCTATTCCACAAGCGCGAAAATCCTTGAGGCGCTTAAGGATGATCATCCTATAGCAAGCCTGCTGCTTTCACACAGGCATTATGCAAAACTAAAATCCACCTACGTAGACACCCTGCCTTTGCTTGTAAACAAAAAAACCAACAGGGTCCACACCAGCTTTAACCAGACAGTAACCACTACCGGCAGGTTATCAAGCAGCGACCCGAATTTGCAGAATATCCCGATACGCTCCGACATCGGAAACAGGATAAGAGCCGCATTTGTGCCGGAAGACAGGGAAAACTCACTGATCCTGTCAGCGGACTATTCCCAGGTTGAACTCAGGCTTCTTGCGCATATATCAAAGGATGAGGCGCTTATTGAGGCTTTCAGGCAGGGAGAGGACATTCATACAGCAACTGCGGCAAGGGTATTCAACGTATTTCCCGAGGAAGTAACTCCTGAGATGCGAAGAGCAGCAAAAACCGTTAATTTTGGCATAATATACGGTCAGACAAGCTTTGGCCTGTCTGAAACACTACGGATCACACCCGGGGAAGCAAAGGATATCATTGAAAAATACTTTAAAACTTACCCAAAAATCAAGGACTATATGTACAAAACCATACGTGAAGCCAAGGAAAACGGTTATGTAACAACAATCTACGGCAGGAAAAGATACTTTAAGGATGACCTTAACAGCAGAATAAGAAATATACGTGAATTCGCGGAACGCGCTGCTATAAACTCGCCTTTACAGGGAACAGCCGCTGATATGATCAAAATCGCAATGATAAAACTCCATCAGCGCCTGAAAAACTCGGATTATGAATCAAAATTAATTCTCCAGGTACACGACGAGCTGGTTCTGGAAGTCCCGCGTGAAGAGCTTGAAAATATAAAAATCCTGGTAATTGAGAGCATGGAGCTTGGCCAGCCGCTTGATGTGCCGCTTGTGGTTGATATTGCCTGCGGCCCTTCCTGGTTTGAGGTTAAAAAATAAGTGAAAAGCGGTTTTCATATACTGGACTGCACCTTAAGAGACGGCGGTTACTGCAATAACTGGCATTTCCCCGATGATTTGGTCCGGGATTACCTGTCGGAAATGCAAAAAGCAGGCATTAAATACGTTGAAACCGGACTCAGGCTTGTTGAAAAGAATAAAAACCTTGGAAACTGCGCTTATTGCTCAGATGAATTTCTGGGCAAGTTCAGTATCCCCGGTGAGCTGGAAATTGCGGTCATGATAAAAGGCGAGGAGCTAATTACAACTGATATTTCAAAAACATTGGACCGCCTGTTTGCCCCAAAAGTTAATTCTCCTGTAAGCCTGGTTAGAATTGCCATGCCATTTCAAAAAGCCGCTAAATCCTTGCAAATTATAGAAACTCTCAAATATAAGGGATATAAAGTTTCTTTAAACTTAACAAAAATTCATTTAGAGAGCCTGAATGAATTTGCTGAAGTTATTAACAAAATTAAAAATTGGCAAAACTTTGATATACTTTATTTTGCAGACACTTCCGGCAAGTTTTCACCGGAGGACATAGAAACAATTATTAACATTACCAGGCAAAACTACAGTGGGCCGCTTGGTTTTCACGGCCATAATAATCAAAGCCTGGCCCTTGAGAATTCCCTGTGCGCAACCAAAAACGGGGTAAGCTTTATTGATTCGACAGTTACCGGAACAGGCAAGGGGGGCGGGAACCTCGCAACTGAAGTTTTAATGCGGGAATTTGGCAAAGGGCATGACTTTAATACCCTTGGTTTGCAGTTATTGGACATTTCCAGGGCAAACATAATATATAGTTCATAGAAAACTGTCAGAAATGTTAAAAATAATTGCTCTATAAGCATTAATTGTATAAATTTTTCATTTATTTTTTCTTGTTTAGTTTAAAATAATTATGTAATTACTGAATTAAACTTTACATTTGATTAAAAACTCAGGAAAAAATCATTAACTTAACCAATTAACAAACTTTAACTTTCAATATATATTTGCTTTTTAGCAAAAGAGTATAAAGTTATGTAAAAATAATTATTAAAATATTTCAAAAAAGTCAATTTTTTTCTTGAGGGCACTTAAAATAATCAGATAAAAAAATTTAATTAAAAAGTTTAAGGAAGATAAGTTAAGGAGAACTCAAATGCCATTACAAGCAGCAGGTCCAAATTTACAGGCAAGAAACCAGGTAGCATTCGGCAGGGAACCACAAAAAAGAAACACGGCTGCGGAAGTAACATTAGCAGCAGGAACCGGAGCAGCAGCCGGAGCAGCAGTGTCTCCTTTTCTGCTCAAAGCGAAACCTTTCGCGGAAGCAGGCGGGCTAACAGCAGACGCAGTTGAAAGACATGCCGGTAAACTGGAAAAAGTATTAGGCCAGAAAGAAGCTGCGGCTTTAACAACTAAAGTTCAAGAACTTCACAAAAGTGCTCAAAGAGGCTTCACCAGGGCATTTGATACTGTAGTAAATAAAAGTAGGGGCTTTTTTAGACAAGGCAATTTAATAGAAGGTGTAACAAAGAAAATAGAAGGCGCACCTAAGGGTGAAAGAACTATAATTGAACAAGCCAGAAAAAGTGTAGGACATACCTTAGAATCCCTCAGGGCAGCAGTAGAACAAGTTGTAAAACCTGATGGAGTAGATGCGGTACTGAAGAAAGTTGAAGGGAAAACTAATGCCGCAACAGCAGGACTTCAACAAGGTTTAGAAAAATTATTCGCAGCTAATGGAGAAAACCTTGCAAAAGTGAAAACAGCAAGACCGTTTACACTGGCAGCTGCCGGAGCAGCAATCGGCGGAGCTCTTTACGGATTAAACAGATTAATAGCCGGCGATAAAAAAGCATAGTTCATAATAACTTCACTTAACAAAGCCTGATGATTCTACATCAGGCTTTGTTTGTTATTACGAGGTATTTAACCTGATCACGAATTAACTGTTTATATGCTATATAAAATTTTTATAAAACCATATTTTTGCTCGTGGTAGACTATTTGTGTGGGGTGGGGTAACCGTTTATTATATTGTTTTTTAGAAAAATAGGTGATTAAAAATGATTCCAATTCTGGATTTGCAAAAACAATACGAAGAAATCAGGCAGCAGACCGAGCAGGAAGTTTTAAAAGTCTTATCTTCAGGCAGGTATATACTGGGAGAAAACGTTAAAAAATTCGAGGAAAATTTTGCCCAATACTGCTCTACCGGTAGGGCTATTGGGTTAGCTTCCGGCACAGACGCGCTTCATATTGCGCTAAGAGCGCTTGATATAGGCCCGGCAGACGAAGTCATAACAGTTGCATTTACTTTTTTCGCCACAACAGAAGCTATAAGCTATGTTGGGGCAAAACCTGTTTTTGCTGACATTAATCCGAAGACCTTTAACCTTGATATAGATGAACTTGAAAAAAAGATCACACCAAAAACCAAAGCTATAATACCGGTTCACCTGTACGGGCAACCTGTGGATATGGACCCGGTAGTTGAATTAGCCAAAAAACATGATTTATTCGTTATTGAAGACTGTGCCCAGGCGGTTGGTTCTGCTTATAAAGGGAAAAAAGTCGGTTCTATTGGTGATGCGGGCTGTTTTAGCTTCTTCCCCACAAAAAACCTTGGAGCAGCCGGTGATGGAGGAATGCTAACCACAAACAGCAATTATATAGCGGAAAGAGTAGCTTCACTCAGAAACCATGGCAGCCATATCCGCTATTATCATACAGAAGTCGGGTTAAACAGCAGGCTTGACGAGCTTCAGGCTGCAATTCTCAATGTAAAATTGCCTCATATTGACCGCTGGAACTCACAAAGAAAAGAAGCCGCTTATTACTACAATGATTTGCTTAAAGAGTACCCGGACATTGCAACCCCGGTCGAAATGGATGATACCGATTGTGTTTATCACCAGTACACAGTTAAAATCCCTCAAAGGGATAAGGTTCACGAGATTTTAAAGGAAAACGGGGTTATGAGCATGATCTACTACCCGGTCCCAATTCACCTTCAGGAAGCTTATTCCCGCCTTGATTTGCGGGAAGGGTATCTTCCAAATACTGAAAAAGTAACTAGACAAGTACTTTCATTGCCGATTTTCCCCGAAATAACCAGGGAACAGCAACAAAAGGTCGCAAATGAACTTATAAAAGCAATTGAAACAATTTCAGTAAAAAGCTAAGCTGAATTAGCCTAAAAATGTGGATTATCGAAAACCTGGGACTGATAGAATACCAAAAAGCTTACGACTACCAGGAACACCTGGTTAAGCTAAAACAGGCAGGCGAAAAAAACAATTTTTTCCTGCTTCTTGAGCATTTTCCCGCTTTTACACGGGGAAAAAGCGCAAAGGATAATAATATCCTGGATAAAGACATACCTGTTATTTCCATAGAAAGAGGTGGTGATTTAACGTTTCACTGTCCGGGACAACTTGTGGGCTATATTATTCTGGATTTAAAAAAGGAAAAACTAAAAGTAACAGAATACATAGATAAGCTCCAGGGGCTGATAATTGACTCACTGGGAAAACTCGGGCTTAAAGCATATAAAAAACCGGGCATTATTGGAGTCTGGCTGGAAGACAAAAAAATAGCTTCCATTGGGATTGCAATTAAAAAAGGTATAACAATGCATGGCTTTTCAATCAATGTTAACAATAGTCTTGAGAGGTTTAAAAAAATAAACCCCTGTGGAATAGATGCTAACGAGATTTCTTCACTCAAAGAGATAACAGGAGAGGATTATAGCCTGGAAAAAATCCGTGAATTAATTGTTGAAGAATTTCAGAGCAAGTTTTAGGTAACTCGAATTGCTAAATAGTTGAAAAGCTTGATATGACTGATTCAAAATTCCTTAAAACACCCACCCAGTCCGCCTGGAGGTGGGCGGCAGCTTCGCCGCCGCCTTTTTTCTATAAATTTTAAGGAATTTTGAAAAATGTAATTAGCAATTCGGGTAAGTATAATTTAAATCCTGGAAAACTTTTTAACCGGCTTGTTACCTGCTTTCATTTTTGCTATTTTTCTTTCCAGCCCGGCAATTTTAGCCCTGTATTTCCGGGTATTCCTGTCAATAGCTACAATATTTACGTAAGCCTTATAATGCTCCGCTGCATTATAGTGGTAATCTTCTTTTTCAAAGGCCTTTGCTATTCCCAAATGCGCCTGAGCAAGGTAAGGGTTAAGCGAAAGAGCGTCCCTGTAAGCTTCTATAGATGCCAGTCTTTGTCTTTCCCTGTAGAAACCCTCAGCAACGTTGAATTTGGAAATTGCCTGCTCTTCATAGTTTTTGATTCTTTGCTTGCAGCGTATTGCTCTTATATTGCCAGTTTCAATCGCAAGAACACGGTTAAGAGCAATTTTAGCAGCTGAATACGACCTGTTAATGGTAAAAATTTCAGCCATCTTCATTAAGTCAGAAACCCCATGGCTTAAATTTAAGGCTTTCAAAAACTCGCTTTCAGCTTTATTAAACTCATTGAATACAAGATGGGATTCTCCGCGTATAATGTGGTCAATCCTATTATCCTGAGCGTTTTTAAGAATATGTTTCAGGTAAATTTCTGACTGGGCTTCTTTTTGAGAAGCCCTTGATATCCTTAATAGCGCCAGGTAAAGCTCAAGGTTTTCCGGGTCATATCTTAAAGCTTCTCTTAAAGCGTTTTCCACAGCCAGAAGTTCGCTTTCAGAAGCTATATGGGTGTAACTGCTGATTTGTTGAGCCTTTATAAAATAGGCCTTTGATAAGCCGGTTAATGCTTTTTCCCTGTACTCAGGCACATCAAGAAGCTCTTTGCAGTAATTGATTGTCTGGTCAATTTTGCCTATATTCAGTGAAATCTCGGCAATTTTAGCCTTTGCAGCGTAAAAACCCGAGTTAACAGCAAGGGCATTGCGCAATTCCGCTATGGCAAACTCCGCATCTCCGCGGTTTTTATAGATATCAGCCAGGCTTAAGTATGGAGCCGGATACTCAGGCTTGATCATAGAAGCTTTTTTATACTCGGCAATGGCTGCCGGCTCGTTTTCCTGCATTTCATAAGCTTTTCCAAGCATGTTATGGACAGGGGCACTGTTCGGAAACAGGTAAAGTGAGGTCTGGAGATGGCTAACAGCTTCGCTATATTTGCCTTTAGCTATTAGTGCCTCACCGAGGCGGTAATATGCTGAAGAATTCCTGGTATTGAGCTTTATAGCTTTTTTATATTGATTAATAGCTTCATCAAGCTTGTTTTTGGCAAAAAACACCTTGCCGTAATTTTCAATAGCTTCTGAGTACTCAGGCTTCAGGTCAAGAGATTTTTCAAAGTATGTCTCGGCTTCAAGAATTCTGCCCTGCTCAAAAAGAATCATGCCGGCATTATTGTATGCCTGGTAAAAACCCGGAGCGCTCTTTATAGCTTTTAAAAATTCATTAAGCGCCTGTTCACGGAGTTTTGGGATATTTTTTCTTACTTCCATATTAGAAGAAGACGTTCTTCTGTAATAGACAAGCCCAAGACCATTATGAGCAGCAGCATTATCAGGGTCTCTGGAAAGAATTCTCCTGTACTCACGGGTTGCCGCATCCAGCTTGTACCGGGCAGAGTAGACGCTTCCAAGGTAAGCCCTGGCATTAAGGTCATCAGGGTTATCTTTCAGGATTTTGTTGATATCCTTTAGCGCTTCGTCATATCTGCCTTTTTCAATTAATTTTTCTATTTTAAGATGATTTTTGCTTACCCTTCCGGGGTAAGGCATTGCAAAAACCTCATAATTAAACGTTTGAGCTGAAAAAATAACTGCCATAACAATAGAAATATAAATACCAGGTCTTTTCATAACCGCTCCTCACCCTTACAAGTGTCTTTATAGAAGGTTTTTAACGCCAGTAATAGTATTGTATAATTTTCGGTTTAAAAAGTAAAAAATCATTTTTGGAAATTGATTTTTTGATATAAATATTATATAATATATATATTGAGATAAGATTTGAGCAAAGGAATTTTTATAGGTTTATGCATATAGGTCCTTCAAAAAATAATCTTTTGAAATATCAAGCCAGTCCTGAAGTTGCAAAACAATTACAGGAGTTGGGGCTTAATTCAACAGGTTCATATACCGGTGATTTGAGGGTTATCAGGGAAGCTATTGAAAAAATGCCTGAAAAAAGCCAAAAAGGGTTTCAGGTTGTGCATCCTGGCCAGGATAAAGGCACCCCTCCGGAGATGGCTTTGTTCATGATGAAGCTGGGCTTAACCCCAACTAACAAAAAGGAAGTGGATTATGACCTTGTCATGGGCAAACTCAGCGCAATGCTGGCTGAAGCAAAGACAGAAAAAGAAAAGACCAAGGCAAATGACTTTATAAATGAGTTTAATCTACTGATTGCGCAACTGGAAGAAAAGCAGCAGGCTAAATTTAAGGGAGCGCAACAGGTTGGGGCACTTAACAAGTTTTTCATGTTACAGTGAGATATTTTAAAAGTTGCTGAGCGCACTTTCAAGTGCTCCAATAGAATATTTATCGGCTATTGTCCAATTTTTTATTTCATGCTCAGAAATGCCTGAATAAGCTGATAATTTTTGTACCAGCCTGTCAGAAACAGACTTATTTCCCAGTAAGACCTGGCTTAACCTCC
>JANQEB010000004.1 GCA_028278605.1 Candidatus Gastranaerophilales bacterium | reverse complement strand
AAATTCAAACAAATTAATTCAAAAGCTACATAAATAATATTATAGGACTTGATTCTCTATTTATATTTATCCAACAAAATTAATTTAACTGAGTATTAGTTACCTTGAATTTTTTTAATATAATTTGAAAGCTGATATAATTTGATCAGAGAGGATGTTATGCAACATTTAGAAGATTTTTATAAAGATGTAATTAACAATTTGCCCGAAGGTGTCGCTATTTGCGATTCAGATAATAATATTGCCGAAGTTAATAAAAATTTTGAAAAAATTTCCGGTTTTCAAAGAGAAGAACTCATAGGCATGAATGTTTTTGATGTGATCAGGCCTTCTTCAAAAGGAGCCTGCATTGCATGCCAGCAAATTGATGAGCTTGAAGAATTACAAAATTTATCATACCAGCTTGGAGAACTCAAAGACAAAAAAGAACAGCTTATTTGTGTTCGAATAAGCCAGTCCAGAACAAAAGCAAATAATTCTGTCTATATGGTAATCCCCTTTTCTGATATTGCATTTCTAAGCCAGGCCCATATTGACTTTGTAAGCACTGTTAGTCATGAGCTTAGAACACCGCTTACCAGCATTAAAGGGTTTGCCGATACACTTCTTAGCGCAGGGGACAACTTGAGCAGGGAGCAGCAGACAAGGTTTATCAGTATTATTAAAAGCCAGATAGACAGGCTGACAAGGCTGGTTGAAAACCTGCTTACAGTCTCTAAGCTCGAATCAAAAAGCACAAAGACAATCTATAAAGCTGTTGAACTCGGTAAAATGTTGGAATCAATACTCTATAGCCTTCAGCATAAAGCAAAAGGACATAAAATAGAAGTCAATATCCTTCCTAAACTCCCGCCGGTATGGGCTGATAAGGATAAGCTTGAGCAAGTCCTTATGAACCTCGTTGATAATGCTGTAAAATATTCTAAAACAGGCTCGACCGTTAACATCGATGCAAAATTCCTGAAAAATGATTCTGATAAGATAGAAATCAAGGTCAAAGACCAGGGAGTCGGTATTCCAGATGAGTGTTTATCAAAAATCTTCACCAAGTTTTCCAGAATAGATAATCCCCTTACTCGTGAAGTGCAGGGAACAGGCCTTGGCTTATACATAACAAAATCCCTGGTAAAAAGCATGAAAGGGAGCATTAAAGCGGAAAGCAGCGCAGAAGGCTCAACATTCACCTTGATTTTACCGGCAGTATCACCTGAAACATATGCTAAACAAAGATTTCAGGAGAGTAATTGATGTTTTCTACACAATACATATTAATACTGGACTCAAAAGGTAATAATTCCCACCTCATTGAAGGGATAACTAAAAATGATGACCTTATTAACCTTGTAGTGGCTGATAATCTCGCTGGCGGTTTTAAAATGATGAACCAGTATGAGCCTGATTTAATCCTTGTTCATGATAACTTTGACCGGGATATAACAGAACTGTGTACCCAAATAAGAACAGAAATAAATTTTTACAGGCCAGTGCTGCTGGTTTTATCAGCAACACAAAGCGTTGAGAAAAAAATAGAAATTTTGCAGGCAGGAGCTGATGATTATCAGCATAAATCAATAGATAACAAAGAACTGTCTTTAAGAATTTTTGCCCACCTTAGAAGGCACATAGAAGAATTAACTGACCCTATAACCAGGCTGCCTGCAGTTAATCTGTCTTACAGGGTACTAAAAAGAAGTATAAAAACAAAAGTTAATGATAAATATGCCCTGATGTACATTGATATAGGAAACTTTGACCCTTATAAGGAAGCCTACGGCTATATAGCTTCGGAAAAACTTTTACAAACAGCTATAGCTATAATCAGAACAGCAATTAATGAGGATGATTTCCTTGGAAGAGTTGAAAATGAATCTTTTATAATTCTTACTTCGCCCGAAAAAGCTGAGAAAATAGCGGTTTTTCTCTGTTATTCATTTGATATGGTTTCTCAAAAATTCTACTCAACCGAAGACTCAGACAGAGGCTACCTTATTATTGACGGGGATGAAAAGATCGGAAGAAGGATTCCCTTTGTTTCTGTGAGTATCGGGATTGTGTCAAATCAATACCAGAAATTTAAGAACCTTGAAGAAATAATGAACGGCGTAATTGACATGAACAGGCTTGCAAAGTCTAAATCAGGCTCTTTCTGGGTAAGCGACAGGCCAAAAATAACAAATAACGATGAAACCCCTGATACCAGAAATAAAATTCTGATTGTAGAAAATGATGCAGCCCTGTCTTATTTGCTGATAACAACCCTGGAAATGCAGGGCTATAACGTGGAATCAATAAACAGCCCGGACCAGGCTCTTGAAATGATTGAAAAAACCAGCCCTGCTCTTGTTGTTTTTGATACCAGCATGGAAAAAGCGGAAAAAGAACTTGAGATTTGCAGGACAATTAAGCAAAAATATTCTGATATTAAAGTTATTGTCTCAACCGCTGATTGTAATAAAGAAAAAGTCCTGGATACAGGAGTTGACCTTTACATGCCTAAACCATACGAATTATTTGTGCTTTTCAGCTGGATAAGCCGTTTTCTTAATTATGAAGTCTTACATTAAGAGCCTTCCGGAAATTAATTCATAAACAGGATCAAATAAAAGCAAACACCTGTCATTGCGATGAGGAGCTTGCTCCGAAGTGGCAATCTGTCCAAATAACATTATGGGCTTTCAGCCCATTTAAGTAGATAGGAAAAAATTCTTACGTAAAATTTTCAAAAATTTTATAAATACGTAAAAACTTTTCAATCTTACTTAGATAGATTACCATGTCGGGCAGAATAACGTTTATTCTATTACCCAGGCTTATTTACCTGCCCTCCTCGTAATGACAATAGTCGCTTATTGCTTATTACCGGCTAGGCTCTAAGAATGTTGCCGGTAATTTTTAAAACTCGTTCTCCACTAATTCGCAGATTATATGGCAAATTGTGATATGCGCATTCTGGATAACAGGGGTATTCTTGCTGGATACCATAAGTGTAACGTCAGAAACCTCCTTAAGCTTGCCTCCGGTGTCGCCTGTGAGCGAAATAACCCTCATTCTTTTTTCTTTTGCCAGTTTAGAAGCCTCAAGAGCATTTATGGAATTGCCGCTTGTTGAAATTGAGAGCAATACATCGCCCTGACTGCCAAGTCCTTCAACCTGCCTTACAAAAGTTTTGTCATACCCAAAATCATTGCCGATAGCTGTAATTATCGAAGAATTGGTATTAAGCGCAATTGCGGGAAGCGCAGGCCTGTCGATCCTATAGAATTTACCGATCAATTCCGCTGCAATATGCTGGGAATCCGCAGCACTTCCGCCGTTTCCGCAAATCAGAAGTTTTTTACCCTCTTTAAAGGCGTTTATAATTATGTTTGCAGCCAGCTCAATCTGCTCCGCATTATTTTTTGCTTCCTCAAGAACCTCTAAAGTCTCATTGATCCTGCCTGTTATTGTTTGCTGCTTTGATAAAGTATCCTGCCTCATTTTTTCGTCCTATATATTAATCCATAACCCTTATTAAACTGTTAATAGCTCTTGTTGTTGGCCTTCTTGAAATTTCATCAACCGCTTTTTGGATATCCTCCTCTTTTGAGGATTCAGTCAAAAGTACGATTCTTGCGCTTCCGTCCGGCAATAATCCTTTTTGGACAATATTGTAAAGGTTAATATTGTTTTGACCGCAGATAATTCCGAGTTCACCGATAACACCGGGTTTATTATCAGTGGTAACCCTTATGTAGAACTTGTTAATAGTGTCTTTAATATGCTTGATTTTAGCGTCTTTTCTGTCTTTATCGTATCTCATCATAGGAAGGGGATAGTCTGTAACGTTTATTTCACCGGCCAGAGCCATGATATCCCCGACAACAGAACTGGCTGTAGGGAATTTGCCTGCACCGGGGCCGGAAAACATTACTCTGCTTACAGGTTCACCCTCAATTTCCACGGCGTTTAAGACATCTTCAATACCGGAAATCGGGTGTTCCCCGGAAACCAGCATTGGGTGTACTCTTACATCAAGAGCATCATCACTGCCGTTTCTTACAAGGCCAATCAGCTTGATTTTGTAGCCAAATTCATTGGCATATGCAAGATCAATCGGGCTTATTTTCTCAATTCCCTCGACGTAAACAGCGTTTATGTCTACATTTTTATTAAAAGCCAGTGATGCAAGAATCGCTGTTTTATAGGCAGCATCATAACCTTTGACGTCTCCTGTGGGATCAGCCTCTGCATAACCAAGTTTTTGGGCTTCTTTTAAAACATCTTCAAACTCGCTGCCGTCTTTTTCCATTTTTGTAAGTATATAATTAGTTGTACCATTGAAAATTCCGGCTATCTGGGAAATCTTATTAGCCGCAAGAGACTGTCTTAGAGGCATGATAATTGGAATTCCGCCGCAAACAGCAGCCTCATAAAGAATTACAACGTTGTTTTCCTCTGCCAGAGAAGCTAATTCCTTGCCATGCTTTGCGATTAATTCCTTATTAGCTGTAACAATATGTTTTTTATTCCTGATAGCGTCCTTAATAAAACCTAAAGCCGGGTTAACACCGCCTATAAGCTCCACAAATATTTTAATTTCCGGGTCATTAATCAGCTCCTGAACTTCTGTAGTGAAGATTTCCTGTGATAATTGCTGATACTGCCCTATTTTTCCGGTATCTTTATCTGCGATTTTTTTTATTTCAACGCCGCAGTCATTATTTATGATGGTCTCTAAAACACCGCTGCCTACTGTTCCAAGCCCAAGAAGACCAATTTTGATTTTTTCACCCATATAACGCCTCCAGTTCATTAAAGTTTTTGATACACATAATTTTACCAAAAACTTTCTCAGGAGTAATTAATTCGAATTGTTAATTAAGTAAGTAAAAATTTTTAAACACTTCTATGAAGCAGGAGTAAGGCCTTTGAGAGGCTGTCTTTGCCTGCAAATGCTGGAATGTAGATTCATTCATACTCCAAGCAAGCTTTTTTAATTTTTTTAGCTGGAAGCAATTTCCAGACGGCTTTTTTCGTTTTTCAATTCCTGTAAAACCCACTCAGGAATATGTGTTTTGCCCATATGGACCTGGCCGCCCGGGCCTGCACCATGACAATCAGACCCGCCTGTCATTATTAAATTGTATTTTTCTGCTATGTTTGAAAAATATTCAATCAAAGCAGGTGAATGCCTTCTATGATAAACTTCTATACCTCTTAAACCATAGTTCATAAGATCTTTAACCAACTCTTCAGGGTTGTTAAGGCTATGGGGATGAGCTATAACCGGAATTCCCCCGGCCTCGTAAATCGTTTCAACTGCCTCCTGAGGAGGTACGGTCTTTCTTTTAATATAAGTAGGAGCATTATCATTAATGTATTTCCTGTAGGCGTCTATTATGTTATTTACCCCGCCTGCTTTTAGTATGGCTTTTGCAATATGGGGCCTGCCTATGCTGCCGCCTTCCTGCACAAAGGAAGTTATATCTTCCATAGTGATTCTTATGTTAGCCACCTGATCAAGCTTTTTTATAATTTGTGAAATCTGCTCAATCCTTGCGTGCTGCTGGTATGCAATCATATCCAGCATATATTTATCCTGGAAATCAAAGTAATAGCCAAGAACATGGACTTCTTCATTATCCAGCACTGTATTAACTTCTATGCCGGGGATAATTTCAAGCGGGGGCTGGCCGGTTTCCTCGGATTTCAGTCCGGCCTGCGCCTGGGCATGTTTAAATGCCAGAATATTGTCATGGTCTGTAATTGATATTGCTGACAGACCAATATCAAATGCTGTATCTACGATTCTTTCAGGAGCCAGCGCCCCATCAGAAAAGATACTGTGGATATGCAAGTCTACTTTCAATTTTTTATCCTTTCATACTTAATTTACCTCACTTTTCAAACTTAAAACTTCACTAATTCTTTTAATACTCTCTGAATGCCCGGTTTTTGGGTCAATAACAAGCTCCACCCCATTGATTTGGACCTGTTCCATTGGTCCTACTTCTAACCTGATCGGTAGCATTGTAGTAAGCCTTTTTATGGAATTATCAATATCCATACCTATAATGCTTTTTTGCGGGCCGCAAAAGCCTGCATCTGTTATGTAGGCTGTGGTGTTTTCTATAATTTTTTCATCAGCAGTCCGGACATGTGTATGTGTTCCGATTACAGCGCTTGCTCCCTGTCTTGCGGCAATATGAGCGCAGGAAATTTTTTCCGCGGTCGCTTCCGCATGGAAATCTATAATTATAACAGGTGTTTGCGCTTTTAATTTTTCAATTTCCTTTTTTAAAAGTTCCCAGGGCGGCGCCAGAGGAGACATAAAAACAACTCCCAGAATATTTATGATCCCAATAGAAGTGGTCTCATCAATTTTAAATATTCTTGAGCCTTGCCCTGGAGTCCCTTCCGGGAAATTTAAAGGTCTAACCAGTTTATCAGCCTGGCTTATGTATTCAAAAATCTCTTTTCTATCCCAGATGTGGTTTCCTGATGTCATGGCATGGATTCCGTATGAGCATAGTTCCTCATAGTTTTTTTTGGTTAAACCATAGCCGTGCGAAGCGTTTTCTACGTTAGCAATTATAAAATCGTAGTTATTTTTGTGTTTTTCAAGAAACTCACGCACACCAAAACGTCCTGGCCTGCCAACCAGATCGCCCAGGAATAGAATTTTAAGTTTCCTGATCATACTTGCTCACTTTTAACTATGTTTTATATTAAAATCATAGGCTTTATTTTTTGTATTCTTAATACTATTTTAGCACCAAGAAATACCGCCAACAAAGTATAAATTTAAAAAAGGCGACAAGGATTTCCTTGCCGCCTTTTTGTGCCTGATATAAAACTTAATTATTTTGCTATTTCAGTTGTTCTGACTTCTCTAACTACAGTAACCCTTATCTGGCCCGGGTAATCCATTTCAGACTCAATTCTTTTTGCGATGTCTCTTGCAAGTTTAGTTGCGCCTGCATCGTCAAATGACTGGGGCTGTACCATAACCCTGACTTCACGGCCTGCCTGAACAGCAAAGGAGCGTTTTATGCCTTCAAAGCTGGTAGCAATTTCCTCGAGCTTTTTGATTCTCTTGATATAAATTTCCAGAGTATCCCTTCTGGCACCGGGCCTGCCGGCACTAAGAGCGTCAGATATTTTTACAAGCTCAGCTTCAACTGTATTGGCCGGCACATTATCGTGGTGTGCTTCAATACAGTGAATTATTTCTTCTTTTTCACCGTATTTCCTGGCAAAATCAACACCAAGCTGGACATGAGTTCCTTCCTGATCCTGGTCAAGGGCTTTTCCTATATCGTGAAGAAGACCGCCTCTCTTTGCAAGTTCGATGTTCGCGCCAATTTCAAGGGCTATTGAACCGGCGATATTTCCGACTTCTATTGAGTGCTTAAGCACATTTTGCCCGTAGCTTGTCCTGTAGTACAGCCTGCCAAGGGTTCTTATTATTTCAGGGTGAAGGTTCATAATGCCAAGAGCCATAGCAGCGGCTTCACCTTCTTTGTACATAAGTTCCTTAATTTCTTCCTCTGCTTTGGCGACCATATCTTCAATCCTTACAGGGTGAATACGTCCGTCGCTTATTAATTTTTCAAGCGCGACCCTGGCAACTTCCCTTTTTACAGGGTCAAATGAAGAAAGAACAACAGCTTCCGGGGTATCATCAATAATTAAATCAACACCGGTAAGGGTTTCCAGCGCCCGGATGTTTCTGCCTTCCCTGCCGATTATTCTTCCTTTCATTTCGTCATTTGGCAGGCTGACCACTGAAACTGTAGATTCCACCACCTGGTCAATCGCGCATCTTTGCATTGCTAAAGAAAGAATTTCCCTGGCTTTTAGTTCTGAAGTCTCTTTTATGTAGTTTTCATTCTCGCGGATTAACTGGGCAGCTTCCATTTTTAACTCTTTTTCCATTTGCTCCAGCAAAATTCTCTTTGCTTCATCACAGGAAATCCCGGAAATCCTCTCCAGTTCCTGTGTTTGTTTTTGGACAAGTTCTGCCAGGTAATCCTCTTTTTCATATAATTCATCAAGCTTTTTAGAAAGGTCGTTTTCCCTGTCAGTTACAGATTGGATTTTAGCTTCCATTTTTTCGTCTTTTTCAAGAAGCCTGTTTTCATACCTGCTTAATTCCTGTCTTCTTTGCTTTAATTCCTGCTCAAATTCCTGCCGTTCATTTTGTAATTCCTCTTTGGCAGAAAGAAGAGCTTCTTTTTTTTGGATTTTAATTTTCTCTTCTGCTTCTTCCAGGCTCTTTTGTGATTCTTCGTGGATTTTAACCACTTTGTTTGCAAAACCTTCCAGCTGGTCATTTTGTTTTTTGATTTTCATATGAAGAAACACAATATAAGCAATCAGCAGCGCTATAAATATAGCAATGACAATAATAATTGATACAAAAAGTTCTATTGCTCCGTACCTCTTTTAAAATATATAACTAAAACTGATTATAAGTTTATTCGTGTTTAGGCTTCTCACCGGCAGTTTTATCCTGACTGCCGAAGAAAACCCTTGATAACACTTGTTTTTTATGACTGCGTTTTAATATTAATACAGTTTTATATTAATTTTTTTTGCAGTTCTAGTATAGCATAACATAAGATATTTAATATACTGTAATCTAATTAGTTTAAAAAGTTTTGCTTAGTCCGTGCTATCCGGTTGAGGAGTTTCTTTAGTCGCTTCCCTGGCGCTTCTTAGTTTTTCTCTTACCAGAGCATCAATTTCTTCCAGGACTTGAGGATTGTTGGTCAGGAATTCAACGGATTTTTCTCTTCCCTGGCCGAGTTTTTCTTCTTTATAGCTGTACCAGCTGCCTGATTTGTCGACTATATTCATCTGGACAGAAACGTCCAGCACGCAACCTATCTTGGAAGCTCCTTCCCCGTAAATAAGGTCAAATTCAGCGAGCTTAAACGGAGGGGCTACCTTGTTTTTAAGCACTCTTACTTTTACCCTGTTGCCATACTCGTTCCCGTCTTTTTTAAGGGTTTCGATTTTTCTTATATCAAGACGCAGGCTGGCATAGTATTTTAAAGCGTTACCCCCGGTTGTGGTTTCGGGGTTTCCGTAGAAAACACCGATTTTCTGGCGGAGCTGGTTAATAAAGATTACTGTTGTCCTTGTTTTTCCTACTATACCGGTTAGTTTTCTAAGCGCCTGACTCATTAACCTGGCCTGGATGCCCATATGAGCATCGCCCATTTCACCGTCGATTTCCGCTTTAGGAACCAGTGCAGCTACTGAGTCTATTACTACAACGTCAATTGCGCCTGACCTTACAAGCTCTTCAGTAATTTCAAGGGCCTGTTCGCCTGTATCCGGCTGGCTAACCAATAGTTCATCGATTTTTACGCCGAGGTTTTTAGCATATTCCGGGTCAAGAGCGTGTTCTGCATCAATAAAAGCAGCTATACCGCCTTTTGCCTGGGCTTCTGCAATTATATGCTGAGCAAGAGTGGTTTTTCCGCTGCTTTCAGGGCCGAATATTTCGACGATTCTTCCTCTGGGAACTCCGCCTACCCCTAATGCAACGTCAAGAGATAATATCCCTGTCGGAATTGCCTCGACCGCAACCGAGGTTTTGTCGCCAAGAGGCATGATTGCGCCCTTGCCAAAGTCCTTTTCTATTTTGCTAATGGTTGAATCCAGGGATCTTTTCTTTTCCGGGTCAACCTGATTAAACAAATTTTTTTCCTGAGTTGTTTCTTTTTCTTTTACAGCCATTTTTTTCCCCTCATCTATATTCTAATTTTTTGATATATGGTAATTAAATTATACTTCAAAGCAAGTAAGATAATGAAAAAGTTTTTAAAATTTGTAAAAAAGCGTAATAACTATTTATATGTATATAATTCAGTTGCGAAATAATCTATTTGCTTTCTATATCTGATTAACCTTCCTTGGCAAGAGTAGGGCATGAATAAATATTTTTTAAAGAAGATACGGTTCTCAATATACTATGTTTGAAAGGAAAAAATGTATTATTGACACTTTACTTCCATCCATATATATTTATTACTGTATTAAATTAGCCTGTATGAGGAGGTTTTAATTAATATGTTAGTAGAACAAATCGGTGAAGTAGCCGGAGAAATCTGGCAATATTTAAGCTCAAACGGTGAAGAGCCTGTGTCAGTTGCAAATCTTGCAAAAAAACTGGCCCGCAAAAAAGACGAAGTGATCTTTGGAGCTGGCTGGCTTGCAAGAGAAGGCAAAATAAATTTAGATACAAACAAGACTACAATTAAAATTTCACTTGTTAAATAATATAAATTCAGACGGAATAACAACTTTGCACACTTTTGAAATTAAACGCATTCTGAAAAAATTTCAAAAACCGTTTATAATATTTTCAATAGAGTGTGTATTGATATTATATGTAGAATTTTAATGAAAAAATCTTCTTTAATAGTTATCTGTCTGGTGGTTTTAAATTTGTGCGCTAAAGCACCGTCTTATGCTGAAAACGCGGAAGAATACTATTATAAAGCAAATATGAGCCTGACTTCCGGACAGGTAAACGAAGCTGTCAGGTTTTATAAGCTTGCTTCACAGAAAAAAGAGGGTTTTTTCGAGGCTTATCTTGGCTTATCTATAGCTTATAGAGAACTGGGCGATTACGATAAAGCGCATGAGGCAATATTAAAGGTACTTGAAATAAAGCCAGACTATTACCAGGTGTATTATAACCTGGGACTGATCCTTGAAAAACAAAACAAGCACACAGAGGCCCTTGAGGCCTATGAGAAGTTCCTGGGAAAAGTACCGGGGGCTTCGCGTTTCACAGATACAAAGCAGAGAATTTCAAGGATCAGGGCAAGTATAAAATAACACTTTTTTTACTTGCCAGAAAAGCTATCTCAAAAATACCTTGTAAAAATGAGGCGTTATACCGGTTTCAATAAGTAATCTTAAAATGAAGTTAATGAACTCGAATGACGGGTTCAAAATTTTTGTTTTATTGACAAAAGTCCTGTATCAAATAGAATTAAATTCAGATATAAAGAAAATGTAAAGATTTTAACTTATCTTTATTAAAGAGAGAAAATCATTGAAAGTTACGGTCGAAGAAATAAATAAATCCCCGGAAAAGAAGCTTGAGATAAATTTCTCTGACTATATCGAGAATATTGAGCTTAAAGACAGGGTTCACGCTAATTTAACAGCGTGCGCGTCAGGCCTTGATCTCAACATAAGCGGGAATATCAAAGCAGGCGTGGTTCTTCAGTGTGCCAGGTGCCTTGAGAACTATGTTCATGACCTGGACATCAATGTAAGCGAGGATTTCGTAAATGACAGTGTAGTTCCTGATAACCAGAAGGATTACGAGCTTACAAAAAGAGAATTTGTCGAAGAACTTGACGAAAATAAAGAAGTTGACATCAAAGACTTGATATACCAGTCAATTATTCTTGACCTGCCCAATAAAAACCTCTGCCAGCTTGATTGTCCCGGGATTCAGGGAACAGCGGCTGAAAAAACAGAAGAAATTACAGACGAAAGACTTGAAGTATTCAAGCGTTTTTCGGAAAATATTCTTGATGAAAATTAAAATTTAGGGAAGAAGGTATAAAAAATGGCTGTACCAAAGAAAAAAACCGGCAAATGCGCACAGGGACACAGAAGATCAAACTGGAAAGCTACGATTCCAACTGTAGTGCAGTGTCCAAATTGTCAAGAAATGGCAAAACCTCATACTATCTGCCCGTCTTGCGGATATTATGACGGCAAAAAAGTCAGTGAGAAAATATAATAACCGTAAAATCACTCTGTTATATAATATACGAGGGAAAAAATAAGATAAAATGTCAGTAAGAGTAGCAGTAGATGCGATGGGTGGAGATTATGCCCCTCAGGAAATCGTAAAAGGCGCAGTGCTTGCGGCGCGGGAACTTGGTATTCCCGTCCAGCTGGTAGGAAAACTGGAAAAAATCCGTGCAGAGCTGGGCAAATATAATACAAGCGGCCTTGATATTGATTTAGTAAGAGCAGATGAAGTCATAGAAATGAATGAAGCTCCTGGCAGCGCTCTTAGAAAGAAAAAAAATTCTTCTATAGTAGTGGCTGTTAACCAGGTAGCAAAAGGGAATTCGCAAGCTCTGGTTGCTGCAGGCAGTACCGGCGCAGCAATGGCCGCATGTCTTTTTGGGCTGGGCAGGTTGCCTAAAATAGACAGGCCCGCAATCGGAGTACTCTTACCCACAACTGATAAACCTGTTTTAATGCTTGATGCCGGTGCTAACAGCGCTTGTGAGCCGGAAATGCTTTATCAATTTGCGATTATGGGCAGTTCATTTTTGTCAGCTGTTTTAGGTGTTGAAAACCCCAGAGTCGGTATCCTGAACATAGGGGGAGAACAGGGCAAAGGAAATCCCCTTGTGCAAAAGACCTATAAAATCCTTGAGGAAAAACAGGAAACACTTAACTTTATAGGCAACGTGGAAGGCCGTGAAATGTTCATGGGCTACTGCGATGTAGTAGTTTGCGACGGCTTTGTCGGCAACGTAACCCTGAAAGTTACAGAGGGCGTTGCTAAAATGGTTTTAGAACTGTTCAAAAACGAAGTTAACAAGTCATTACTGGCAAAAATCGGCGCTCTAATAGCAAAACCGGCCCTGATGAACATGAAAAACAAAACGGATTCTGATGAATATGGAGGAGCTCTTTTACTTGGTATCAAAGGAACATGCGTCATAGGACACGGAAGCAGTAAAGCTTATGCGATTAGAAACGCTATTAAGCTGGCTAAAGAATCCGTGGAAAAAGACGTTAACGGAAAAATATCCAGTCTATATGAGCTAAGCAGTGCATGAGTAATAAACTTTTTGGGACAAAAATCGCCGGCATAGGCAAAGCTCTACCGGAAACCGTTATTAAAAACGCTGATCTTGAGAAAATAGTTGATACAAACGACGAATGGATTTCTACAAGGTCAGGGATAAAGGAAAGAAGGGTAGTAAGCACAGAGGAAACCGCTGCCAGCCTTGCAGCCAGAGCAGGTAAAGATGCTCTTGAGTCAGCAGGTATTACCCCTGAGGAAGTTGAGCTTATAATTTGCGCTACATCGCTTCCTGACAACCTTTATCCATCTACGGCATGCGAAATTCAAAGAGAATTAAAGTGCGTAAACGCTGCTGCTTTTGATATAACAGCAGCTTGCAGCGGCCTGGTATATGGTCTTAACGTCGCAAGAAGCTTTATACAGTCAGGGATTTATCAAAAAATACTTTTAACCACGGTTGATATTCATTCCAGGTTTGTAAACTGGGAAGATAGGTCAACCTGTGTGCTTTTTGGTGATGGAGCAGGTGCAATGACCCTTACCAGAAACGCTGATGATCAAAGTGATATTTTATATATCAATATGGAAGCTGACGGATCAAGAGGCGAGGAACTAAAAATTCCTTTGAGCGGTAAAAATTGCCCGCTGGTAACACCAAATACTCTCCAGAGTCCATTTGTGGAAATGAACGGGCGTGAAATTTATAAGTTTGCTGTGAATACCGTACCTGAATCAATCAAAAAGGCTGTTAATGAGGCCGGTGTATCTCTTGAAGAAGTGGACTGCTTTATTCTTCACCAGGCAAATATAAGAATTATCGAGTCAATTGCAGACAGGCTGGCAATTAATAGGGAAAAGTTCTTTGTAAACCTGCATAAATACGGCAACACATCAGCAGCGTCAATTCCAATCGCTATGACTGAGGCGGTAGAAAACAATATTCTTAAACCCTCATCACTGGTTGTTTTAAGCGGTTTTGGCGCAGGACTGACCTGGGGTACTGCTGTAGTCAGGTGGAATGCATAAAAAATTGCTAAAACAGTGAATATTGCCCCGTCTGTTTATTAAGGCAGGTATTAATTTAGTGGGCTGACTCATTAGCTTTTAAATGTTTTTCAAAATTCCTTTCGAGTTGATTATTTTTTGTAGAAGTTTAGGAATACAAAAACCATAGTAAAAATATTATCCTCTCTTTAGCAACATTATGCTTCAGGGAGGAAATCAATCTTGAGCGTTATGTTTTGGCTCAATCATTTTACCAATTACATTTTAGCACTTCTATCCGGGCATATCGACAAAGGAAAATTCAAAAAATATCTATTAGCTCTTTTATTAGAGGATAAATACTTTTCAGTCAGAAGATATTCCAGAACAACACAAGAATATTCATTAGACCAGTTTTATGACTTTCTCAAAACAAAGATAAACTGGCAAAAGATATTTTGCAGGCTGGCAAAGATTGTCATATTGATGTTTAAAGCGGTTGATTTTTACCTTGTGGCAGACTCAACACCATTAAAAACAGGAACCTGTTCAAAAATTGCTTTTTAAAATAAAATTTTTCTCAAATAAGTTACAGTTTGCATGGATTTTTGAAGATTGCTATCAGAAATTTCCTGTAAAGCAGCCTTAATTTCTTCTTTTTTGCCTTTAAGAAGCTTTATCTGCCTGTCAAAATTCTCAAAATCCTCTATACTAATGCAAGGAAAAGAAGTTTCCCGGGCAAGAGCAGACACTTTAGGGTCATAAGCAAGGGCAAGAGAAGGAACCCCATACCTGGCGGCAACCAGCAGGGCATGGTACCTCATGCCAATCAGGTAATCAAGACCGGCTATGCAATTAATCGTATCCTCAGTGTTTAAACCAGAAATAAGGTTAATTTCACCCCAAAAGCCATTTTGTCTTAAAATTTCCCGGAATTTTTCCGAAACCTGCCTGTCATCCGGCTCTTGTAAAGAAATTAGTTGTAACTGCGCATCCTTAAAGTTTGCTATAGCAGCTTCAGCAAGGGCATGAAGCCCGGTTTCATCTAATGATGCCCATTTTCTTAACTGAACCCCGACTTTAACAGGGGTATTTTCTTTGGGTAAAACTTCCTGCTCCAGCCCCCAAACAGGATCAGCTGTTACGGTTGAGCTTATTCCCATAGAATTAAGTAATTCAGCGCTGTTTTTGTCTCTTACTGTTATAAAACCTGTTTTATTTAAAACACAGGCGGTTAAAATCCTGGCCGGATTGCTTTTTAGCGGGCCGATCCCCTGGGCGTACACAAATGTTTTTTTACCCAAAACCTGGGCTGTAAAAAGAAGCGCAAGGTAATAGCAAAGGCTTTTAAAGCTGGTAACATCCTGAAGCAGGCTTCCTCCTCCGCTTATAAACATATCACAGCGCATAAGTCCTTTTAAAATGCCTGAAACATCGTATTTATGTATAGTTTCAACCTGATGAAGCTTTTTTATGGATTCAGGCGAGTTTGAAACCACGGTTATACCAGAACCCGGGAAGCTGCTCCTTAGCTCAGTTACAATGGCCTTTAAGATTGCCTCATCGCCAAAATTCCCATGGCCATAATAGCCTGAGATAAGAAATTCAGGGGTTTTATTGTTGAATTTGCTCATAAAACCGACTTATACCTGGTTACATGCTTACAATCCTGCTCTATCCGGGCTTTTAGCTCATCAAGTGAGTCAAATTTCTTTTCATCCCTGATCCTGTCAAGAAAAAAAACTTCGATGTATTCACCGTAAATATCCCGGTCAAAATTAAGTATATGCGCCTCCACCAGGTCATTTTCAAAATTCCCTACGGTAGGGCGCCTTCCTACATTGATTACAGAGCTGAATTCTTCGTCTTTTAGCTTTACTGCTCCTGAATATACACCTCGCAGGGGTAATACCAGGTCCTCGTCTAAAAACAGGTTTGCTGTGGGAAACCCGATTTGCCGGCCCAGGCGCCGGCCTTCAATTACTTTTCCTTTAATTTTAAAAGGCCTTCCAAGGAATTCACGCGCTGAAACCACATCTCCTGACTCGATAAATCCCCTTATTACAGAGCTGCTTACTATGTGTTCATTGATTTTTACCGGCGGGATCACGTTTATCTGAATATTATTTTTCTCGCCGTACTGGTTCAAAAAGTCGCTGGTCCCTTTTTTATCGCTTCCCAGTTTGTGATTATACCCTACTGTAATGCTTTTTGCCCCAAAACAGCCCTGTAAAATGTTTTTTACATATTCCTGCGCGCTCATCTTAGCGAGTTCCTGATTAAAATCAATCACTACAATCGCATCAACACCGAGTTCCCGGAAAAATTGCAGCTTATCTTCAAGAGGGGTAATCACTCCGGGCGCTGAACCCGTAATAACCTGCCTGGGGTGCACTGAAAACGTAACCACAACAGAGGTTAAGCCTTTTGTGCGCGCTTTTTGCACTGCATCAAGAATTACCCTCCGATGACCGGCATGCACACCGTCAAAAACACCTAATGCAAGGCTGGTATTGCTTAACAAGCCCTTTTTCAGTTCTTTGTATACCTGCAAATTGTTTTCCTTTTTAGAACTTATGTTAGTGCTCTGTTAAATTAATTTTATCCGTCATCCTGAGCCCACCCCACCCATGGTGGGGGGTGGCCGAAGGATCTCAAGTAATGAGCAGTCATGAGATTCTTCGTTTCACTCAGAATGACGATTCTATAAAACTTATAGTTTTCTCCGTCATTGCTGACGCTGTTAGTTAATTACAATATTACAACGATGATATTATACTATACTGATAGATATGAAAAAACACATAGAAATACAGGTAAAAACAGCCCCGCTCTGGGCAGAATATGTTTCTGACCTGCTGATAAACAGGGTTGGCTGCCCTGGAGTTGTCACAGAAGAAAAAGAGTTTGAAGACGAAAAGCTCGTAAGCTCGGAAATTGAAACTGTAAAGGGTTATCTGGCCTTTACAGAAGATTTTGATATTAATAAAGTTCGTGATCTTATGCTCCGGGAAAGAGAAAGCCTGGTTTTAGCAGGTATAAGCCCTGATAGCATTGGCTCATGGGCAGTAGATACAAAAGAAGTCCCGGAAGAACAATGGGCTGAAAACTGGAAAAAGTTCTGGCACCCGCAAAAAATCGGATCAAAAATTGTAATTTGCCCGACCTGGGAAGAGTTTGACCAAAAAGACAATGATATTATTATAAAGCTTGATCCGGGAAGTGCATTTGGCACAGGCACACACCCGACAACAAGACTGTGTATCCGGGCTTTAGAAAAAATAATGCCCGGCTTTAAAAGTGAAATTTCTATGGCAGACGTGGGTACAGGCTCAGGGATTCTTGCTATAGCCGGGGTTAAGCTTGGGGTAACTTCTGCTGTCGGGGTGGATAATGATGCTTCTGTTATTTGCGTAGCTGAGCAAAACGCTCAAAAAAACATGGTTCAGGACAAATGCAGGTTTTTTGCCGGCAAATCCTCTGATATTAAGGGTAAATATGATATTGTAGTTGCCAATATCCTGACTGAAGTTCTTGTAGACATCATGCCGGATCTGGAAAAACTATTAAAACCGGATGGCGTGCTTGTTTTAAGCGGAATAATTAAAAGAAAGCTGCATTTAATTGAGGATTCCCTTGAAAAAAATTCCTTAAAACTAACAGAAGTTTCAGAAGAAGAAAACTGGGTTGCACCTCTAGTATTTAGTTAAGTGAATTTTGTAGGACTAATTTTGTTTATGAAGGTTTTTCAAAATGTATACGGATTTGAAAAGGCGGAGCCTTTTCCACCACTTT
>JANQEB010000203.1 GCA_028278605.1 Candidatus Gastranaerophilales bacterium | reverse complement strand
AGTATAGCAAGCATAAAGATTGCTTGCGAAAATGCGGACATGCGCCCGGCGGGAACGAATGTTCATTCCCGGCAGAGCCCGCCTGCTTCGCTTCGGAAGAGAACTGTCAACTTATTAAGACGTTTTTCGCCTCGCAATGACGTTGTTCATCAGTTACAATATTACCACTACCTTAATTTTCAAATTACTGTAGGGCTTCGAAGATTTTAAACATTGGAAGGTACATTCCAACTATAACAGCTCCTATCATACCGCCCAGAAACACCATCATAAATGGTTCAAGCATTGATGTCAGCGCTTCAATTCCGCTTTCCACTTCAGAATCATAGAAATCAGCTATTTTGGCCAGCATTTTATCAAGCTCACCCGTTTCTTCCCCGACAGCTATCATAGATATGACCATAGGCGGGAACACAGGCGATCTTTCAAGCGGTGTATGGATCATACCGCCCTGTTTTATTTCCTCTTTGATGCTGCGCACAGCTTTGGTAACAACAGCGTTGCCTGCGGAATCCTGGACAATTTCAAGGGCTGTTAATATAGGTACACCGCTTTTTATAAGGGTTCCAAATGTCCGGGTAAAGCGTGATATTGAAATTTTTTGGATTAAACCGCCTAAAACCGGTATCTTAAGCAGCAGGCTGTCAAAGAAATACTTGCCTTTTTCCGTTGCATATATCCTTGTTAAGCCATACCAGCCGGAAATTAAGGCTATTATCAGGAATATACACGAAGGCGACCTTAGAAACTCGCTTATATTAATTAAAACCTGGGTATAAAGGGGTAATTCACTTCCTAGCCGGGCAAAAATAGTTGAAAACCTGGGTAATACCAGAATAAGCATCGCAAAAAAGATTATTACCGCAAAAACCGTAACAACCGCCGGATAAGCCATTGCCGCTTTAATCTTTGATGATAGCCTGGCCTTGTATTCCATAAAACCGGAAATTCTGTTAAGAACTTCATCCAGGACTCCGCCGGTCTCTCCTGCTTTTATCATACTTATAAAAAGACGGTCAAAAGTCTTGGGGTGCCTGCTAAAAGCATCTGAAAGGCTTATCCCCTGTTCAACTTCGTCCCTGACCTGTTTAAGTATGTCCGCAAGCGCCTGGTTTTCCGCCTGGGAAGAAAGGATATTTAACGCTCTCATAATTGGAATCCCCGCATTGACCAGGGCTGAGAACTGCCTGCAAAAAACAACAACGTCTTTCAGGCCTATACCGGTAAGTTTGGCAATGTAGCCGTCCAGGTTAATATCAAAGATAGATTTAGCTGCACCGGCCTTACCCTTTCTGATCTGGACCACATACAGCCCTTTGTCGTAAAGTTGCTTAAGGGCTGCATCTTCGCTTTCTGATACAATGATGTTTTCGTGTAAGTTTCCCTGCTTATCCCTTGCTTTGTAGGCATATTGAATCATAATTGTACTCCCTATTTTTACTTGCAGGTGAACTTCTTCGTCATTCTGGGGCGCAGCCGGGAAATCTCATACAATCCGGGAGATCCTTCGCTATACCCGGGATGACGCTTTTATTAAATAAATACGTCGCTGAGCATACGTTTAAGATCCTCAGGACGGTCAGATTTTCCAAGCGCATCTTCATAGGTTATGAGTTTTTGAACACACAGATCTTTCAGGCAGCTCTCCAGTGTCTGCATTTTAAGGTGAGCGCCTGTCTGGATTGATGAGTATATCTGAGTTGTTTTTCCTTCACGGATCAGGTTTGCAATAGCTGAAGTAACTATCATAATTTCCATTGCAAGTATCCTGCCTTTTTTAGTCCCGTCAGGGGATATTTTTGGAAGAAGTGTCTGGCTAAGTACGCCGATTAAACTGTTTGAAAGCTGGATCCTGATCTGCTGCTGCTGCTGGGCCGGGAAAACATCAACAATCCGGTCAACTGTCTGGCTTGCTGATGAAGTGTGGAGTGTTCCAAGCACAAGGTGTCCTGTTTCCGCTGCTGTTAAGGCAAGAGAAACTGTTTCCAGGTCTCTCATTTCACCTACCAGGATGATATCAGGGTCTTCCCTGAGAGCTGCTCTCAGGGCGTTACCAAAGCTCCTTGTGTCATGACCCAGTTCCCGCTGGTGAACAACGCTTCTTTTTGAGTAATGAAGGAATTCAATAGGGTCCTCAATTGTAAGGATGTGCTCAACCCTGTTTGCGTTGATGTAGTCGATGATTGAAGCCAGTGTAGTTGATTTACCGCTTCCTGTAGGGCCTGTAACAAGGAGCAGTCCCCTTGGTTTTTCTGCCAGGTCCCTGACGACTTCAGGGATACCCAGCTGTTCAAAACCCGGTATCTCGGTTGCAATAGTCCTTAGCGCAAGCGCAAAGTGGCCTCTTTCCTTATATACATTAACACGGAAACGGCCTACTCCTTCTACACCGTAACTGCAGTCAAGTTCCCAGTTCTGCTCGAGGATTCTTCTTTGCTCATTGCTTAGCATGTCAAAAATTATTTTTTCAACCTCGTCCCTGGTCAGAGGCGGCTGCTCAATCCGCATTAACTTACCGTCAACTCTCATAATCGGAGGTAAGCCAACAGAAATGTGCATGTCGCTGGCTTTTTTCTTGTATACCATATCTAATAGCTGTTCTATCATACTTTCCTCTCCTTTATTCCTTTGATATCTCTAATTCCTTTGACACTAAATCTGTACAACACCATGGACACTCGGCTGTATCCTGTGATGTTTCGCCATTGCATTGTGAACAGGTAATTTTGCCGAGGTTATCAACAAGTTTTAACCCGCATTTTGCGCAGGAAATCCACCCTTTTTGAATAATAACACCGCACCTGGCACAGGTCTTTTTAAGGTCATACTGACAAAACGGGCATTTATAATATTCTTCCCCGACCGGTTTTGAACATCCGGGACATATCATGGAACTGCCTTCCCCGGTAAATGTTACCCTGATTACTTCTTCAAGAGTGGTTAAGCCTTCACTTGCAAGGTTAAGGCTATATTCCAGCAAGGTTTTCATGCCTGATTGCTGGGCGGAATATCTTATTATAGGGGTATTTGCCCCTTTGGCTATTAAATCTCTTAAATCATCATTAACTTTCATCACTTCATAGGCTCCGACCCTGCCTTTATAGCCTGTTTTACTGCACTTATCACAGCCTTTTCCGCTATAATAAAACGAATTGCGATTTTCTATACCTAAAAATTCAAGTATATGCCGGTCAGGCTCATATTCTTCCTTGCAATTAGCGCAAATTCTGCGTAACAGCCTCTGGGCGATTACTCCTATAGTAGAACTCGCAATTAAAA
The DNA here is from genome assembly GCA_028278605.1 of Candidatus Gastranaerophilales bacterium. Taxonomy (GTDB): domain Bacteria; phylum Cyanobacteriota; class Vampirovibrionia; order Gastranaerophilales; family UBA9971; genus JANQEB01. The sequence goes on along the minus strand of JANQEB010000203.1, from coordinate 16,473 downwards.
ATGGTTCAACCTCCATTTCCTGTAGGCGCATTATAGATCCCGGAGCGTCGTTTGTATGGAGCGTTGTAAACACCAGGTGTCCTGTAAGTGCGGCTTCAACAGCAATTTTTGCGGTTTCCCTGTCCCTGGTTTCCCCTACGAGCATAATATCAGGGTCCTGTCTTAAGAATGACTTGAGGATTTTCGCAAAATCAAGACCGATTGCCTTATTAACTTCTGTCTGGGTTATGCCGTTTAAATCGTATTCAATCGGGTCTTCAGCAGTGGATATGTTGACTCCGGGCGTGTTTCTTTCGCTGAGCGCGCTGTATAGAGTGGTTGTTTTTCCGCTTCCTGTAGGGCCTGTAACAAAAATGATCCCATATGGCTTTGATATCATTTCCCTGACTGTTTCCAGTGTTTCATGATCGGTTATAAGCTGGTCAAGCCCGAAAGAAATGTTTGATTTATCAAGTATCCTCATTACAATTTTTTCCCCGAATTTGCCCGGCAGGCTGGAAACACGAAAATCAATCACTTTATTAACCATTTTAACACGGATTCTTCCGTCCTGTGGAAGCCTTCTTTCAGAAATATCAAGCTCGGACATAATTTTATACCTGGAAATTAAGGCATTCTGGATTTTTTTAGGAATTTTTTTATATATGCTTAAAACCCCGTCCTGCCTGAACCGGACGAGTAACTCCTTTTCCCTGGGTTCAACGTGGATATCACTGGCGCCTCTTTTTATTGCAACACCGAGAATACTGTTTGCCAGCTGAATTATCGGGGCTTCTTCCGCGGAATCAGTCAGGTCTGCCAGGTCTATGTCTTCGGGGTTGGTTTCTATCAGGTCAATTCCCATTGAAGAGAGCAATTCATCTGCATTTTGCTCTATTACTTCCTCTTTTTCCTCTTCAGAAGAGAAATATTTTTCTTTCATAAACTTCCTGAAGTCTTCTTCAAGAATAACCGTCTTGTTTATTGTTATGTCTTTGAAATTCCTGAGCCTGTCCTTGATTTCTTTTTCCGCAAGAAGGTTATCAGGTTCTACCATCCCGAAAACAAATGTGTTCCCGCTTTTTTTGACCGGAATAAACTTATGCTGCGAAAGAATTTCCTGCGAAAAAATATTGAGTAACTCCTCATCAGGCTCTATTTCGGTGATATCCATAAAAGTTACGCCGTATTGAATTTCCAGGGCGTTTTTTATCTGGTCATAGAGCTCTTCTTTTTCCAGAATTTGCATTTCGCAGATAGAGTCAATTAAAGACAGCTGTTTTTTTTCAGCGTTATCAAGAGCTGCAATGAGCTGCTCAGATGAGATTATCCGGGTATCAACAAGTATATTCCTGAGTGAATTGCCTGAAGCGTTCATTATTTATTGCCTTTCTCCGGGTTTAATCGTAGATTTCTTCCATTTTCAGCAGGTCTTCTGAAATTTTAGGAAACTCTTCTGATTTGGTGATAAAGGATATGATTTTATCCTGGGCTTTAGCTATGGTCATAACATGCTGGGGGGTGAAAATAACGATTTTTGACAGGTTAATAAGCCGGATATTCATCATGAATATTTTAAGGTTCTCGAATATGGCTGATGCGACTTCGGCAATCTTTTGCGAATTCCCGTTTCCATTGAGTGAATTTAAAATATTTCCTTCAATATCAGCTATAATAAAGTTTTGTATGCTTATAAAATCAGCATAAGGAGTTATATCAACCCCGGCAAAGTCCTCTGCATCCAGGACTTCACTTAAAGGGCCGTAGTCCACGTGTTTAAACTCCTTATCCCATGTTGAAAACAGCACTTCATCGGCGGTTTTTACAATGAAGCTGTTTGTATTGGCTGTTTCAAAAAAGATTCTCACAGGAAAATCAAGTCCTACCTGAGCAAGGTAGTTTTGCAAGGTATAATAGGCGCCTGAGACAAGAGCCCCGGTTATCTGGGCTTTTTGCTTGTCCTCAAAGTCATTTGCCAGTATGAAACCGCCTTTATCTATCAAGGCCACTTCCTTTATATACACAAACTCGTTTTTAAGTTCACTAAACTTATTATATATCTTTTCCCCGGAAATAGAAGATATAATATTTGTTCGTCTGTTTAAAACCGGTTCTTCTACTGCTTTGTTTGTTTCTATAACGTTTTCAATATCCCTGTCATTGACAAGCAGCTTACCTATAGAAGCAATTCTTCCTTTTGACTCGGTTTCCCTGTCTGTTTTCATTTCAGTAAGCCTGATATTTGTCGGTATAAAATCAATATTCTCCGGCCGGGCGTTGTTTTCAGGGCATGAAGAAGCCGGCCCGGTTTTTTCAGCCGGGTTTTCCTCATCAATTTTGCCCAGGATTTGCTCAGACTGTTTCAGGTCGTTTTCGGGAATATCTTCAAGGATAAGTTCTTCTTCCGGTTCCCCGGGCTTTACTTCGCAGGAATTCCCGGGATAAATCTCTTTATAAGTGCTGGGAATTTTTTGCCCCGGAAGGATTTCAACCGGAGCCTGGTCCGGTTCAACCCCCTGCTCCTGCTTTTTTGCGGTATCAGGTTCTACGAGGTCAGCTTCAATAATATTATCCTGTTTTGCTGTTTCCTCTTCTGTTTCTTCAATAAAAGCGGCTTCGGAGGGTGATTCCTGCACCTGCTCAATTCTTAAGGCCACACTCAGGACTAAAAAGCTTAAAATAAAACTTATACCAATTAATAGAGGGTTTATATTCAAGATAAAATCAGTCTTTAGGACAATTTCTGATAAATTTAGATAATTGCCCCCATAATAAGCTCCGACTATACAAATTGTATTTATAAGAATTCCGCTGATTGTTATTTGTATAGTTTCTCCAATATTGGCTTTTGAGTAAAACATCGAGCTCAAAACCAGAAAAGCTGTAAAAAGCCCAAGGATATAAACGGGAATCGGCACTTCCACCAGGGCCATTTCAGCATAAGATGCCCCTGTTACACCTATAACAGATACTAAAAGCAGGAAAAACGATTGAAAATGGTTTCTAAAATTTAATTCATACATATGACTTCTTTAAACTCCGTCTCACTTATTTTAAATTTATTGTTTCTGTTTTTCAGAATGAAGTTTTTATGGTTAAAAAGAAGGGAATACGGGTATGTTAGCTATTATATGATTTTACAGTTATTTTACATATTTTGCAATAACAGAAATATATTTCTGTAATAACAAAACAGATCAACATCTTTGCCTGGTTAGCTTTTCAGGCATTTAATTTTAATATTAATGAAAATTAATAAATTAAAATAGTTTACTTATTTTTAAACACCGACAAAGCTTGTTTTAGCGTACTTATATGCTCTGGTTAATTGGCGGTTCAAGTTTAACAATTTGAGTTATGTTATAAAATTTTTAAACAGTTTATAATTTAAACTTATAAAAATTACCTAAAAGCAGGAGAAATATTATGATAAAAGTGTTATCCGGGCAGCAAATGCGAAAAATTGACCAAAAGGCAACTAAAGAGCTGGAAATTCCGGGAATCCTGCTTATGGAAAACGCAGGAAGGGCGGTTTATCAAAAAATAGAGGAAATAGCAGGGGTTGAAGATAAAAGTGTGCTTGTTATATGCGGAAAAGGCAATAATGGAGGAGACGGGTTTGTTGCAGCAAGGCATTTAATGGAAAATTCCATACAAACAACCGTGATTTCTTTATTTCGGCCGGATAGCATGTCCAAAGACGCCCTTATCAACCATAATATCCTGCAAAACTTTGCTGAGATAGTTTATCTGGAAGATATAGATATAAACAGGTTAAAGGGGCTTATAGCCGTGTCTGATGTAATAGTTGACGCGGTTTTTGGAACAGGCTTAAATTCGGAAGTAAGAGGCATGGCAGAAGAAGTAATCAATTCCATAAACGAATATGCGGAAGGCGAGGTTGTTGCAGTAGATATTCCCTCAGGAATCTGCGCTGATACCGGAAAAATTCTTGGTTGTGCTGTGATAGCAGACTATACAGTTACTTTTCATTGTCCAAAACTTGGCCTGCTCTTATATCCCGGTACTGAACGCTGCGGGGAAATCATGGTTGAAACTATTGGAATCCCGGAATTTCTTAATGATGAAAAAGAGATCAACACCTATCTTATAACCAATCATTACGCGCATATTTTGCTTCCGTTAAGACCAGAAAACGCTCATAAGGGAATTTTTGGCAAGGTGTTTAACATTTCCGGCAGTTATAGTATGACCGGAGCGGCTTATATGTGTGCTATGTCTTCTTTACTGGTAGGCGCCGGTTATTCAATTCTTGCCGCAACAAAACCGGTGATCAATTCAGTCGCTTCTAAAGCCTCGGAAATCATATATGTGCCTTTGGAGGAAACTTCTCACGGCACAATTTCCGAAAACGCATTGCCGGATGCCCTTGATAAAAGCTTTAACAGTGATGTTATTGCTATAGGACCGGGTTTAAGTACTGATGAGTCCACTGTAAAGTTTGTGGCCGGATTTATACAGCAGGTTACAAACCGGGCAGATACGGTTTTAATAGATGGCGATGCCCTTAACTCTATTGCACTTCAGGAAAATAGGGTTTTACCGCTTAACTCTGTTATAACCCCCCATCCTAAAGAGCTTTCAAGGCTTATGGACGTTTCCCTTGAAGATATACTGGAAGACAGACTGGGTTCAGCCAGGAATGCAGCTCTGAAACTAAATACCATAGTAGTTTTAAAAGGCGCAAATACAATTATAGCTGAACCTGACGGTAATGCGTTCATAAATGTAACCGGTAATTCAGGGCTTGCGACAGCAGGGAGCGGGGATGTGCTTTCAGGAATTATAGCCGGCTTTATTGCCAGGGGAGTTGAACCTAAAGATGCCGCAATTCTTGGTGTTTACCTGCATGGCCTGGCTGCTAATATAGCTGTTGAGAGCTTAAATGACCATTCTTTGACTGCCGTAGCCCTTATGGATTATATTCCGGATGCAATAAATAAATTAACTCGTGTCGATGATTAATATTAAAAGACATTTAGAAATTCTCCCGTGTCGATTTAACAAAAGCCGGCTCATTTTTGTATAACTTTGACTTTTTTATAAAATAAATTTATTATAAAAAAAAGATATAATTAGTTTTAAACCCTTTAAGGATCCGTTTAATAATATTTCCAGAGATTATTTATGACAGGTATTAATCAGGATAATCAATTAACAAATCAGGTTATGCACCTGCAAAATGAGCTTGAGATGCTCAATAAGCTTTTTGAATTCACAAGCATTACAAATGCTGTGTCTGACCTGGAATCTCTGGCTATTCAGCTAAATGCCTTTCTTGTGGAAAACTTTAAGCTTGAAAAAATTGCTTTTTTCGTTGAGCAAGACGGATACTACAGAATAATTTCTCACGAAAATATAGAATCTCCTTATTCTTTCGAGTTTCAGAACCAGGGAGAAGGATTATGGCATATAATAGGCGAAGGAAAACCTGTAAACCTCTTAAATAAAGATAAAGAAAGGATGTATAAGCCTTTTTTTGAAACATATGAACTCTTTGAGCTGGATGCCCAGGTGCTTTTACCTTTTGTGTTCCAGGGCAGTACCATCGCTATTATTAGCCTGGGGGAAAAGGAGTCCGGTGAAGTTTTTACAGAAAAAGATTTTTTCTTTCTACAGAATTTAATTCAATTTTTTGCTCCGGTAATTAATAAATTCAGAAAACAAAGGGAAAAAGAGGCAAACCTGGTTTACCTGCAAAAAACCCTGCATAATATCTCAATTCTCTATAATATCGGCCAGGCAATGAACTTTATTGATGATCTTAAAAGGCTTATTCAGATTATTCTTGCAAAAGCTATACAGACACTGGGAGCTGAAAGAGGTTCTTTGATGCTCTATGACCCGTCTAGCGAGGAACTTGTTGTAAAAGTTGTATATGGTTTGCCTGATAAAGAGTTTGAAAAGAAGATTAATGAAGGCCAGGTTGAATGTACAAGGATTAAAACCGGTGAAGGCATAGCCGGTGATGCTTTTGCAAATAAAAAGGCAATTATTACAAACCTGGGTGAAAATGATCCAAGATTTTATCCATCAGAGGTTTCGCGAGTTCAATCCCTGATTTGCCTTCCCCTGATTGTAAAAGACGAAGCAATAGGGATTATAAACATATCTAACAAGAAAGAAGGTAAGTTTTTTAACCAGGATGACCTTGATTTTATGGGCGCCCTGGCGAACCAGGCAGCTATTGCTATCAGTAATGCGCAGCTTTATGAGCTTGCTATTACTGACAGTTTAACTAAATTGTTTATAAGGCGGCACTTTGACTACCTGCTTGACGCTGAAATAAAAAGATCTGCAAGATATAAACACCATATTTCCCTATTAATGATGGATATAGATAACTTTAAGTCCATAAACGATACTTATGGACACCAGGTAGGCGATGAAACCCTTAAAAAGATTGCAGAAGCTATAAAACAAACCATAAGAAAGATTGATATGCCCTGCCGTTATGGTGGAGAGGAATTTGCGCTGATACTGCCGGAGACCCATAAAAAACATGCTAAGAAAATTTCTGAACGTTTAAGAAAAAATATAGCTGAAATAATTGTTAAAACAGGGGATGATATAGAAGTCAGTCCAACTATAAGCATAGGTGTTGCAAATTTCCCGTTTGACCATCAGGAAAAAGAAGGCCTGTTGGGATGTGCGGATAAAGCTCTTTATTTTGCCAAGAAAATGGGCAAGAATTGCGTGGCGGAATTCACTGAAAACGGCTGCATGCTTGTTCATGAAGAGGAAGAGTAAATTCCCGCTTTATTCTAAAACTTCTACCTCGTAGGTATCCCGGATTTTTTCTTTTATCAAAGCAGCTACATCTTTTGCTATTTTACTTTGCATTTCATCAGGGCAATGCTCAAGCATCTGGATCGCTGTACGAAGCGTATGGTCAAGATCATACCACCTTTCATTACCTTTTTCACAACGCCCTTCATCAACAGCTCTGAGCAGGTCATCAACAGACCTGAATGCGTCTGTTTCAATGTTATGTTCGATTATTATTTTAATCAAATTAATAGCAATTTTTAACTGAAACTGGTCATTAGTCGTTTCAAGTATTTTCATTGCTTTTGAGAGGATGGGGTCTTTGTCGTACCAACGCCTGTTTTGGTCCATTTTTACACCTGTAGGTTGCAGAGTAATGTTTGCTATGAATATTTTATCTTTTTTTTCAAAATTTTCAAAATTTTTTTATCCAAAGTAATTTGAATCAATAATTAAGCTGAATGACAGGTTAGACTTTTTTTAACTACTCAGGTACTCCATAGATAAAATTCTTTGTCATAAACTAGCTGAGTAGTTAGGATTTTTTTTGAAATTAGTAATTTAAGTCAAAGTAGAATTTATTTTTTAATATTTCAAATACTACCCCTGGGCGGGTAAAAATAAGCTTCTCAAATTGTTATACTCCTTTTAATGTTAGTATGCTTTGAGGCAAAAAATGTCTAAAACAAAAATTTTAATAGCAATTGACGATCCTAGCTGGGCAGCAATTATTGTGCAGAGTTTGTTTAACCTTATTAAAAAGGAAAATACGGAGATTTTCCTGTTAAATGTGCTGGAAACAACTATTGCCGAGGAAGAATATTTTTACAGCGCCCCGGAAAAATTCATTAAACACGAGGCCAGGAAAGCAAATTTTGCATATGTGCAAAATTTGCTTGAGCAAAATAAGTTTAATTATCAGTTTATCTTTAAAGAAGGAGACACCGCGGAAAACATCATAAATACGGCCAGAGAACTGGACGCCGGGCTTGTTGCAGTCGGTTCTCACAATAAAAAAATTTTTGAAACACTGCTGCTTGGCAGCGTTGCTTATAAGGTTTCCAGGACTTGTAAATCGCCTGTCATGATTATAAGCACCAAATACCATATTCATAATACTAAAAAACAAGATTTCAACGTGTTACTCGCAGTTGACCGTTCAAAAACTTCCCGCTTTGCTGCGCAGAGTCTTGCGGGGCTGATTGATTTACAAAGGGCGAATATTGATATTTTAAACGTAATTATACCGCCTCAGAAAGTAATTCCTCCTGAGGCTTATGTTTATACTAATCTTGGTAAAATTATTGACGAATCCAAGCTCGTCTCCGGGGATTTACTGGACAGCATAGAGGAAATAGTCAAAGAACATGAACCTCACAGTATTAAAAAAGTTTCTCTAATGGGAGAGCCGGATGATTTAATAATAGATTATGCGGAAAAAAACTCGATTGACCTGATAGTGATGGGTTCTCACGGGAAAAAAGAGCTGGCTGCATTGTTTTTAGGCAGTATAAGCACAAAAATTTCTGAAAAATCAGAGATTCCGTTGCTGATTATAAAGAAAAAATAAGTATTTAACCCGAATTGCTAAATATACTAAAATGAGTCGCCAATTAATCTTTATGGAATTTCTAAAAATCTATCCGGCTATCATTAGTTTTTAGCTAACTGGCGACTCAGGTTATTTAGTTCTTCACCGGGGAAAGAGCGTTATATGTTTTTTTCAAAAGCATTGCATCATCTTCGATACAGGGACTTTCACACACTATAACGCCTTTTACATCAAAATCTTTAAACGCTTTTATAAGGTCTTTATACTCAAGGTCTGATTCTTCCAGGTTAAGATGTCTTCTTTCGCCTTTGACAGTGTACTCAATGCCTGCAATATGGGCGTGGAAATTCTTCAGGGCATGCTCTCCGAGTTCGTTGCCGATTTTTTCAAATATCCTGCAAAATTCGTCATAAGTATTCCATTTGCCCACTGTTCTTGCGTGCTGGTGCGCAAAATCTATACATGGAAGCACCATCTCTACGTCTTTAGAGATTCTGATCAGCTCATCCAGGTCGCCCCACTGGGTTGCTTTACCGGTAAGCTCCGGCCTGACCCATATTTCAATGTTTTCTTCTTTTAAAACAGCTACTATATCCTGCATAGCAGTTTTTACTTTCTGGTAAACCTCTTCTTTATCCTGCCCCATATAATATGCGGCGTGGAAAGTTATGCTATACCCCCCGCACTCACAGCATACCCTGGCTGTATCAAGGATTCTTTTAATACTGGCGTGATATTTAGGTTTTTCCTGGGCATTAAGGTTAATATAATATGGGCCATGAGCAGTCAGCACAAGGTCAAGGTCTGTTGACATCTTTTTTACAATTTCCTGGGTTTTGGGGTTCATTGTTACCCCCCGCACAAATTCCAGCTCAATGCCGTCAAGGTTCATGTCCACAAGATCTTGCAGGGCTTTTTCGTAGTTTCTGGGGTTTGTCCTTGCCGGCATGCCTGCTGTGCAAAAGTTTAGTTTGTCCATATACGGTTCTTTCTTAATCAATTTTATCTTTTAGGACTATAACATAAATATAAAAGCTTTTTTATGATAGCGGGTAAGTGGCAGACAAGTACTCATCAGAGGCTTTGCTGACTGCCGCGGGAATTAAGACTAAACAAGACCCTCACGCATCGCAGTAACTGCTGCCTGGGTCCTGTCGTCCACGCATAATTTCTGCAAGATGCTGTGCACATGCGCTTTTGCTGTAGCCCTTGTGATGAAAAGGGTTTCTGCGATGTCAGCGTTTGACATCCCTTCCACAATAAGTTTTAGTACCTCGATTTCCCGCTGGGTAAGCCCTGCTGCCATTGCCGCCTTTTTAGAAGATGCTTCGCGCTCTTCAGAGCTTACAGATTGGGATTTTCTCGGCTGGTTTATGTTTTTAAGCACAACTTTTGCAATAGCCGGGTCAATCCAGGCTGTACCTTCGTTTACAGCACGGATTGCGTTTGTTAACTGCTCAGGACTTGCGCCTTTCATAATATAGGCGTTTGCGCCCGCTCCAAAAGCCGCAAAAACATCATCTTCATTGTCTCTTGATGTGAACATCAGGATTTTTGCCTCAAGCCTGGAGTCTTTAATCTTTTGTGTGGCTTCGATCCCGTCGATTCCGGGAAGCCCTATGTCCATCAGGATAACATCAGGGTTTAGTTCTTTTGCAAGTTCAACCGCTTTTTCCCCATTTTCCGCCTCGCCGGTCAGTTCAATATCCTCGATTTTTTCCAGCGCCAGCTGAAGCCCCATCCGGGTCATAGTGTGATCTTCAACAAGTAAAACTCTTATCGCCATTTTAAACCTCTTTATTCATATGATTCGTACTTTGTAAAATTGCTTTTTCCTGCTTTTTGCCGGTGGGGATAGTGAAAATAAACTTGCTGCCTTTATTAAGTTCACTTTCCACGTGGATTTTGCCGCCATGAGCCTCTACAATCTGGCGGCTGAGATACAGGCCAAGACCAGTGCTGGTAGAGCGTTTTTTGCCTGTGCCCTGTGAGAACCTGTTAAATAACTTTGGAATATCTTCTGCGGGGATGCCTATACCATTGTCTTTAACCGATACAGTTGTCTCTTTTTCTGTATAATCAACTGATACAGTTATATCGGCCTGTTTATTAGTATGTTTTATGGCATTACCAAGAAAATTTGCTATTACTCTTTTAATTTCGTGTTTATCTGCGTATATTTTTTCATCTTTGATACCGGGACATTCAATGTTTAAACTGTTTTTTTCTGCCAGCGGCTGGATTTCCATCACGCATTGCCGGATTAACTCGGAAATGGAAAAATTTTCCCTGTACAGTTCAAGTTTTCCTGACTCGTATTTATACACTTCCAGAAGGGCGTTAACCAGTCCCAGCATATCTTCATTGCTTTTTTTCATTGTTTCAAGCAGCAGTTTCTGCTTATCAGAAAGTTCGCCCACTGTCCCGTCAAGGAAGAACTGCAATGTCTGGATTGCTGCAAGCAAAGGGGTACGCAGGTCGTGGGTTAAAGTCGCAATAAAGTCGTCTCTTAGCCTTTCCATCTCCTGATGAAGTGTTACATCTCGTATAACCCCTACAAAAGAATTTACTTCCCAATTTGGATTGCTGATAATTGGTGCAAAATTGATTTCTACCGGTATTAATTTCCCTGACTTATTGTTTTGTATTGCATAACCGCCTATCAAAACGTCTTTTTCCGGACTAAGCAGGGTGTGGATAGGTTCATCTGTATTGTTTGCGCAAATATCAGAGATGTTTTTGCCTGAGAGGTCTTCTATTGAGGAAATAGCCTTGAAAGCAGGGTTTGACTGCGTAATTGTCCCGTCTTTTAAAACCGTTATAATTCCGTCGGCACTGTGGTTTATGACGGTGCTAAGCTTGTAATTTGCCTGTCTTAAGTCTTCAGTGCGTTTTTTAACAGCAGTTTCAAGCTCCTCATTATATTTTTCAAGTTTTGCTTTTGCCTGTTCAAGTTCTTCTATTGTTTTTTCGAGGTTTTCAACAAGGTGGCTTCTTTCAAGGCCGTTTTTTACGCACAGCATTAAATCGTCGTTATCCCACGGTTTTTCTATGTACCTGTACAGCCCGATTTCATTAATAGCTTTAATCGCGCTTTCTTTATCAGCGTATCCTGTCAAAAGTATCAGAGTAGTACCGGGATTTGCCTCTTTTGCTTTTCCAAGAAGTTCTATGCCATTGATTTGCGGCATGAAGAAATCTGATATAATCAGGTCAACATTGTTTTTAGAGATATAATCAATTGCTTCAGCCGGGAAATTAAACGCATTGACATTTGTATAGCCCTCCAGTTTAAGCAGGGACTTGAGGCTGGAAGTTACCATTTGCTCATCGTCAACTATTACAATATTCCACTCGTTTAAACTCTTTTGCATTCTCTTCTCTCTGGTTAAAAGCCTGAATATAAATTATATCTGTTTTTGCAGGATAAATGTATTTAATTTTTGTTAAAATTTACCCGGTTTTATATTCCAGCATATTCATAAAATATAGAATTTTATCCAAAAGTACAAATATTTAACATTTGAGAATACTTTTCCCGGCTTTACAGTATGTGAATTTATTAATATTATTAGGGGCGTAGAAATTTTGTATAAATGTTAACTATGACCTGTGATAAAAAAGACGTGAAGTTTATGTCAGAAGCAATACGGCTTTCTGAAATTGGAATGGATACTGATAACGGCGGCCCGTTTGGCGCTGTTGTGGTAAAAGACGGTGAAATTATAGGAAAGGGATATAACAAGGTCTTAAGCACCAATGACCCCACGGCTCATGCGGAAATCGTAGCTATAAGGGATGCTTCCGAAAAGACCGGCAGTTTTGACCTGTCCGGCTGTTTTATTTATGTTAGCTGTGAACCCTGCCCGATGTGTCTTTCCGCTATTTACTGGGCGAATATTGACAGGATTTATTATGCAAACACCAAAGAGGACGCAAGATACATAGGGTTCAGGGATGCTTTTATTTATGAAGAGATAGCTAAACCGCTAAAAGACAGGCAAAAGCCATTCCTGCAAATTTCCAGGGATGAGGCTAACAGGGTTTTTGAAAAATGGAAAAACAGGCCCGGGAGAATAGAGTATTAAAAATATTCCCTAAAAAAATATATTAAAAATTTAATCCTTGACAAAATGTTAGGCTTGCCTTACATTTATTTTTAAAGTTAATATACTTTTAGTTAAAAACTAAGAAAGTCAGAAAAATAAATGCCTGCATATACTGAATATGGTAGTAATTTTTATTTAAAATTACTTTTATCCTGAGGTTTTTTATCGAGAATTTCAGGGTTCTAACTAATGAATAAAAAAATTTTACGCCAAATGTTAGGTCAATAAAACAATGTATTGTTTATTGAACAAAAAAGGAGTTAATAATGAGTCTAACCGGTGTTGAAAATAAAATAAAAGGAAATTATGGTATTTATTTAAAATCCGTTACACCACTACCCTTTGGAAGGCAAAATACGCAGGAATTAGCAGTGTTTAACCAACAAATGTACTTATACCAAAAAGGAGTGAGGGGTCTTGTCTTAACAACAGAAAAAGCTCATAACAGAACTATAATTGAAAGAAAGCTGAACAGGGAAAATATTCCATATGATATTAGAGAGATATCAGATAGTAAAATTAATGTATTTTTTGGAGACCAACGTTGTATTGATGTAGTGAGAACTTTTGACAGCCGGTTAAACATGCTTACACCTGAGCAGGACTTTATGCTGGGGATTATGCTTGGATATGACATGCCTCAGCAATGTAAGAGGTATTTAAAAAGGAGAGATCAAAAATGATAAAAAAATACTTACAACAGGCCCAGGATTATGGGCATGACGTTATTATTCAGTTTAACTATTGCTGTAACGCAAGGTATATGGGAAAAGTTACAGACCTTGACGACAAAAATTTTTGCCTGCTGCACCTTGAGGAGTCTAATACCATGAGCTGGATATTTCCCATAGATGATATTAAGTATATGGGAGTATATAAGGATAATGTTTTACCTTCTTATGACTCGGAATTTGATGTTAAAAATAATTCAGTAGAAAAGAAATAAGGAGACTTAAAATGGAAATTAAGATTTTATTCGGAACAGAAACAGGAAATTCTGAAGGGCTGGCAGGTGATGCTCAAAAAGCGCTCAGCGAGCAGGGTTTTAAGGCCGAAGCCGTTGATATGCAGGAAGTTAATGCTGAAAAACTTAAAAGCTACACAAATATCCTGATCATCACAAGCACCTGGGGCGACGGGGAACCCCCGGCAAACGCAGAAAATTTATATAATGAGCTGCAAACCTCTTCCGGTGTAGACCTGTCGCACTTAAACTATGCTGTCTTTGCGCTTGGGCAGTCTTTTTATGAGCATTTTTGCAAGACAGGCAAGGATTTTGATGAATTCCTCGAAAAGTTCGGGGCAAAGAGAATAAGCCCTATTGAGCTTTCCGATGATGATTTTGATACAAGGTTTCCCTCGTGGATTGAAGGTATTAAAAACAGCCTTCTTTCCAAAAAGTAGCCATATCTTTTTACCATTCGGGTTTCAAGCCTTTTTATAATAAAAGGGCTTTTTTTTTGCATAATATTTTAACCTGAATTACCAGTTAAGAAAGGGGAAAAAGTTTTACATCTGTTTTGTATTTTACGTCATCCTGAGCCAGCTCGCCCTGCGAGCTGGCTCAGGATGACGAAATGAGTAAAAATTTTTTGTTACCTACTTAGTTTTCGTTGGAGGTTTTGCGTAACTCATTTCCACCCATCCGCCCTGGAGGTGGGCGGCGGCTGCATGAGTGAGGCTGTGCTCCCGCTAACGCAGAGCCGCCGCCTTTTTTCTATAAATTTTAAGGAATTTTGAACCTACTGTTTATTAATAAGCTCAATCCTGTCAGCATACTCCCTGAGCAAAAATGCATAGAAGTTATCTGAAACATCAGGTTTTTTGTTCCATTTTTTGGCAACTTCAATAAAAAATTCTCTCTCATGCTGGCTTAAGACAGCTGATTTTACGTAATCCTCCTCAAAAGCAGCATAATCATCACAGGTAAGCGCCCGTGCGCATAACTTGTAAGCAGAGCTATCTTCAACCATTATGTGTTCTTTTTCCAGAATAAGGTGCGGGTCTTTCACCGTAACTTTTTTCTGAGCGGTATCATACTTTGTTGGGTATGCCCCGCAGCCTACCGGACGGCAACTGTAAATTCCGCACCTACCTATTATCCCGGTTAATTCCTCCGAGCCAAGCAGTTCTGCCTGCCATTCCTGAAGGAAAACGCACTTTGACGTGCCGGGGTAATACTTACTGTCCACTGATTTTAAAACAATGCTGAAATACCGGTCTTCCCCGCAGTCAGCAAACATAAACAATGGAACCTCCTCAAGCAGTCCCTTAATTTTTTCTTCGCTCATAGGCACAACCGTGGCAAAAAAACCTATATCAACATTAAGCGCCCGGCATATTTTTATAATGTCACTTCCCCACAGGTGAGGGTTATATCTTCGGCAACACCCGGCATGGCAGGTCTTGCATAATTCCATACTCAACTCCTTTTTATTATTATTTACTCTGTGATGTGCTCAACTCTATTTTTATATTCTTTCTCCATAAAATCAATAAAATAGTCAGATAAATCAGGGTTCTTATTCCATTTTTCAGCTAATTTTAAAAAAAACAACATTTCATAATCATAAGCAACAAGGTCTTTTACCATTTGCTCCTGAAACTCCTTGTAATCTTCCATTTTTACAGGTCCTGGACAAAGCCTGTAAGCAGGGTTGTCTTCTTCAGAAGATATTTTATAAGGGTCAAATATAACTGCCTGTCCGGTCTGAGGATTAATCTGCGCCGGAAATGTCTTGCAAGTAAGCGGTCTTACGTGATATATAGAACACCGTGAAATTATATTATCATAAAGCTTTGAACCAAGGCCTTTTGCGTCTGTCTCATTAATAAAAATGCACTTATAAGTACCGGGAAACAGAATGCTTTCTTCCATTTTCAGGCTGAAACGGTAATATTGTTCTTTTTTGCTGTCAGTAAAAATAAAAAGAGGCTTTTTGCCAAGCGCAAGTCTTAAATACTCATCATCAACAGGGATAGCAGTTGCAAAGAAATTTATATCAAGTTTCATGGACTGCGCTATTTTTAGCATATCAATGCCTGTAATATCCGGGTTATATTTTCTACAACACCCGCCATGGCAGGAATCACATATTCTCATCCGGGAAATTCCCCTCTATTTGATAAGCTCTATCCTGTTTTGGTATTCCTTAACAATAAAATCGTATAAATTATCAGATAAACCGGGGGTTTTATTCCATTTTTCCGCAACCTGTAAGAAAAACTCGTTTTCATAGTTATCAAGTACGGTATCTTTAACATATCCTTCGCTAAATTTACAAAAATCCTCCCTGCTTAACGGTCTTGAGCATAGTTTATAAGGCTCCTGGCCGGAGTATTTTCCATGCTCGTTTTCCATTAAAAGAAACGGGTCCTTGATTTTAACGGCAACTTCTTTTGGATAGTACATAGCAGGAAATGTCCGGCAAGTATACGGCCTGCACGCATGAATCCCGCACCTTGAAAGTTTATGAGGGATTTTACCGTTGCTGAGCTGTTGCGCGTCAAACTCCAGCAGGAACAGGCATTTTGAAGCGTCGGGGTAAAGGTTGCTCTCAGTAGATTTCAGCGCCAGCACAAAGTATTGTTTATTACCCGCTTCTTTGAACAAAAACATGGGGGCCCGGTTTTTAATATGCATTTCAACTTTGCTTTCCGGTACAGGGATAGCATCAACAAATACGCCTAAATCCATTTGAAGGGTTTCAGAAATCCTTATAATGTCGCTTCCCGACAGGTAAACCAGAAATCGCCTGCAACACCCGCTATTACACTCTTTACAAAGATCCATGCCAGATTCCTTTTTTTTAAATGATAAAGCCTGTTTCCATTTTGATATTTTTTCGTAATAAAATCAATGAAAATAGGTTTTTAAAAAATTTTTTTTAAATTATTCGAATTGCCAAATAGTTGAAAGACTTGATATGACTGATTCAAAATTTCTTCAGGGCGTGCGTGCGCGGCAGCGGGAGCTAACGCAGTAGCTCATTCATGGTGGGGATTTTTAGAAATTCCATAAAAATTAATTGGCGACTCAGGTTA